>NZ_RWIL01000123.1:0-187127 GCF_009764635.1 Pseudomonas sp. PB103
CTCCTACATGAGATCACCTGTAGGAGCTGCCGAAGGCTGCGATCTTTTGATCTTCAAACCTCAGGACTCGATACCTAATTCATGTTTCACCAACGCCAATAACTTCACCGTATCAATCGGCTTGAGCAGAAAATCCACCACGCTCAAATGCATCGCCGCAATCGCGTCCTTCACATCGGCATCGCCCGAGACAATGATGATCGGCATCGCCGCCCGCACCGATTCGCGTACCTGCCGAATCAAATCCAGGCCATCGACATTGCCCATGCGCAGATCGGTGATCACCAGGCCAATCGAAGGTTTCTCGGCGAGCATCTTCAGGGCTGTCTCGCCACTGGCCGCCGTCATGCAACGAATACCGTCCAACGCGAGAATCTCCGACAACAGCTCCCGGGCGTCCTTGTCGTCATCGACGATCAGTACACGCTGCGGCGGCAGGTCGGGTTCGAGCATTACTGCGCTGAGCGCCTCTCGCTCGGCATCGCTCAAAATATCGTGGTCGGACATGGCGTTCTCTAAGTGTTCAAAACAGTCCCTTGGCAAGTGGTCAGACATCGCTGGGCAGAGCTTCAATGTGCACTTCGTCGGATTTTTTTCCAAGGGGGTAACCAAGGGAATTTCCGACTGTTTGCGTAGGGCATCTCCGAAACTTCGCCAATGGTGGCAAAACCTAGACTTACGTCCAATGGGCACCCTGTCCGTAGGGGCCGACCATGGCCGTAACGATCCGACAACAACAATTCGAAAAAGACTGCGGTAATGGTTATGAGTAAAGCGGACGCCTTCACCCAGGCAGGGAAAACCGCGGTATTGCAGAACATTCAGGGCACCCTGCAATTCCTCCAGCGCTTCCCGCCCTTCAATCAGATGGAACATGCCCACCTCGCGTATCTGGTGGAGCAATGTCAGCTGCGGTTTTACGCTCAGGGCGAGAGCATCATCAAACCCGTCGACGGCCCGGTCGAACACTTTTATATCGTCAAGCAGGGCCGGGTGGTCGGCGAACGCCAGCACATCACCAAACCCGGCACCGAGACCACGTTTGAAATCACCACCGGCGAGTGTTTTCCGCTGGCCGCCCTGCTCGGCGAACGCGCGACGCGCACCGAGCATCTGGCCGGCGAAGACACTTTCTGCCTGCAACTGAACAAACTGGCATTCATCAAACTGTTCGCCCTCTCCAACGCCTTCCGTGATTTTGCCTTGCGCGGGGTCAGCAGCCTGCTTGATCAGGTCAATCAGCAAGTGCAGCAGAAAGCCGTGGAAACCCTCGGCACACAGTATTCGCTGAACACCCGCCTGGGCGAGTTGGCCATGCGTCACCCGGTGACGTGCAGCCCGGACACGCCGCTGCGTGAAGCAGTGAAGTTGATGCACGAACAACAGGTCGGCAGCATCGTCGCCGTGGATGAACACAAGGCGCCGTTGGGGATTTTCACCCTGCGCGATTTGCGCCATGTGGTGGCCGAAGGCATCGGTGATTTCAGCGAAGCCATCGAACGCCACATGACCCGCGCGCCCTTCTATCTGTCGCCGGATCACAGCGCGTTCGATGCGGCGATTGCCATGACCGAACGGCACATCGCTCACGTCTGCCTGGTCAAGGATCAACGCTTGTGCGGCGTGGTCTCCGAGCGCGATCTGTTTTCCCTGCAACGGGTCGATCTGGTGCATCTGGCGCGGACGATTCGCAGTGCGCAACGGGTCGAACAATTGGTGACCCTGCGCGGCGAGATCGGCCAACTGGTCGAACGCATGCTCGCCCACGGCGCCTCATCGACGCAGATCACCCACATCATCACCTTGCTCAACGACCACACCGTGTGCCGGGTCATCGAGTTGACCCTCGCCGAAAAAGGCGACCCTGGCGTGCCGTTCAGTTGGCTGTGTTTCGGCAGCGAGGGCCGCCGCGAGCAGACGCTGCACACCGATCAGGACAACGGCATTCTGTTCGATGCCCGCGATGCGGCGCATGCCGCAGAAATTCGCGGCAAGCTGCTGCCCATCGCCCAGCAGATCAACCAGAGCCTGGCGCAGTGCGGCTTTACCCTGTGCAAAGGCAACATCATGGCCGGCAACCCCGAGCTGTGTTTGTCGCGGGCGGAGTGGGCGCGGCGTTTTGCGGCGTTTATTCGTGAGGCGACGCCGGAGAACCTGCTCGGGTCGAGCATTTATTTCGATCTGCGCGTGGTCTGGGGCGATGAAATAGGCTGCGAACAACTGCGCCAGGGCATTCTTGATCAGGTCGGCGACAACCGTTTGTTCCAACGCATGATGGCCGAGAACGCCTTGCGCAACCGTCCGCCGGTGGGGCGTTTCCGTGAGTTCGTATTGGCGCGCAAGAATGGCGAAAAAGCCACGCTGGATCTCAAGGTTCAGGGCCTGACGCCGTTTGTGGACGGCGCACGCTTGCTGGCGTTAGCCAACAGTATCGACGCCAACAATACCCTCGAACGTTTCCGGCAACTGGTCGACAAAGAAGTCATCGAGCGCCTGGATGGTGCGGCCTATGAAGAGGCGTATCACTTCATTCAGCAGACGCGCATGCAACAGCATCAGTTGCAGACCCGCGAGAATTTGCCGTACTCCAACCGTGTCGATCCCGACAGCCTCAATCACCTGGACCGGCGCATCCTCCGCGAATCCTTGCGTCAGGCGCAACGCCTGCAAAGCAGCCTGACCTTGCGGTATCAGCTATGAGCCTGTTTTCGTGGCTGCGCCCGGCGAGTCCGGTGGTGCCGGCGGAGTTGCAGCAGCGTCTGACCAAGCTGCCGGTGATCACCGAGCTGAGCGACTGCAGCCTGCGTGAGCAACGCTGGGTGGTGCTGGATCTGGAAACCACCGGGCTCAACCTGAACAAGGATCGCGTGCTGTCGATCGGCGCGGTGGTGATCGAGGACGGCGCGATCGACTTCAGCCAGCAGTTCGAACGCACGCTGCAATGCCGCGAGTTGAAGCTCAGCCCCAGTGTGTTGATTCACGGCTTGGGGCCGAATGCGATTGCCGCCGGCAGCGAGCCTGCCGAGGCGTTGCTGGAGCTGCTGGAGTTTATCGGCGACAGCCCGGTGCTGGCGTTTCATGCGCCGTTCGATCAGCACATGCTCGGGCGCGCGCTGAAGGAACATCTGGGGCACAAGTTGCAGCAGGTGTTTGTGGATGTCGCCGATATTGCGCCGCTGGTGTGCCCGCAAGCGCAGATTCGCGAGGCGGGGCTGGATGAGTGGATCGAGTGGTTTCGGCTGGAGGTGTTTGAACGGCATAACGCGAGCGCCGATGCGTTGGCCACGGCGGAGTTGGCGTTGATTCTGTTTAGCCGGGCGCGGGGGCAGCAGATTCATAGCCCGTTGAATTTGCAGCAGCGGTTGAGCCAGTGGAAGCGCCGCCAGCAAGCCCCCTCCTTCTAAAAGCCCCCTGTAGGAGCTGCCGCAGGCTGCGATCTTTTGACCTTGATCTGCAAAAACAAGATCAAAAGATCGCAGCCTGCGGCAGCTCCTACAGGTTTATCCAAACGTGTCACCTGACCAGTGGCCAATTGCTAACCATTCCCACCTCTGCCAGAATCGCGAACAATTCGCGTTAGTTAATATTTCCCAATCGGTGATGCCCGGTGTCGTCAGTCCCAAGCCCTCACAGTGAACTTGTTGGTGCGATGTATCGCGACCATCGCGGTTGGCTATTGACGTGGCTGCGGCGCAACGTGGCCTGCCCGCAACGTGCCGAAGACCTCAGTCAGGACACCTTCGTGCGCCTGCTCGGCCGCGACGAGTTGCTGACACCCCGCGAGCCACGAGCGTTTCTGGTGGCGATCGCCAAGGGCCTGCTGTTCGACTACTTCCGTCGCGCCGCGCTGGAACAGGCCTACCTCGCCGAATTGATGCTGATCCCTGAAGGTGAACAGCCTTCTATAGAAGAACAGCAACTGATCCTCGAAGACCTCAAGGCCATCGACCGCCTGCTCGGCAAACTGTCGACCAAGGCCCGCGCCGCGTTCCTGTATAACCGCCTCGACGGCCTCGGCCACGCCGAGATCGCCGCCAGGCTCGGCGTGTCGGTACCGCGCGTGCGCCAATATCTGGCGCAAGGCATTCGCCAGTGCTACATCGCCCTGTACGGTGAGCCGACGTGAGCCCGGCCAGTTCCCGCCCCGTCCCGGCGCATGTGCTGGACGCGGCGATTGCCTGGCAACTGACCCTCGATTCGAGCAGCCCGCTGGAACGCGAAGAGTTCGCCAAATGGCATGCGGCGCATGAAGAACACGCCCGCGCCTGGCGCCAGTTGGGCATGCTTGATCAACGTTTCAGTGTGGCCAAAGGCCCGGCGCGCAATGCACTGCTGCAATCACGCGAAGGCATTCGCCGGCGAGTGCGCAAGCTCGGCAGCGGGCTGGCCAGCGTTGTGGTGATCGTCGGTCTCGGGCTGTTCGCCAGTGAACGGTGGCTGCCGCTGGACTACTGGCTCGCCGATCAGCGTACGGCCACGGGCGAACAACGCACCGTGCGCCTGGCCGATGGCACCGTACTCAACCTCAACACCCACAGCGCAGTGGATGTGCGTTTCGATGAGAAGCGCCGACTGATCGTGTTGCAGGAAGGCGAGATTCTGGTCGAAACCGGCCACGGCGATGCGCGGCCATTTATTGTCGAAACCCGCGAGGGCAGCATGCGCGCCCTGGGCACGCGCTTCCTGGTCAAGCGCGAGGACGAAGGCACACGCCTGAGCGTGTTGCAGTCGGCGGTGGCGGCCCACGCGCAATTCAATCCTGAAGAACAGATCCTGCGCGAAGGCCAACAAGTGCTGCTGCGCAGCGATGGTCTGGGCTCGATTGTCGCCCTCAACCCCGGCGCCGATGCCTGGACGCGCGGCATGCTGGTGGTCGACAACGCACGGCTGGGCGATCTGGTGCATGAGCTCGGGCGTTATCGACGCGGACACTTGGGCGTGGCGCCGGAAGTGGCGGACTTGCGGATTACCGGCAGCTTTCCGCTGCATGACACCGATAAAGCCCTAAACGCCCTGCTGCCCACTCTTCCGGTGCAGATCGAGCAGCACACACAGTATTGGGTGACGGTCGCGAAGGCTGATTCCAAGCCTGAATGATCGGGTGGCTGAGCGGCCGCCATCGCTGGCAAGCCAGCTCCCACAGGGATCTGTGGTGAATATCAATTTTGTGAACAGCACTGAAACCTGTGGGAGCTGGCTTGCCAGCGATGAGGCCGCAGTAGCCTCCACTTTCAGTAAATCAAAATTATTTTCATCCAGCCCTATCACTTTTCGAGTTTCATCCGGCACACAGGCAATTGAGAAATATTTCCATTCAGGAGCCGCCGTATGTCCCGTTCGCTAGACACCTTGTTGCGCCCCAGTCTGCTGGCCGTCGCCATTGCTTTCAGCACACCGCTGATCAGCAGCCCGTTGCTCGCCGCTGAACAAGCATCCAGCGTGCGCGCCTACAACCTGCCGGCCGCACCGCTGTCGACCACCCTGAACCAGATCGCCAGCCAGGGCGGCCTCGCGCTGTCGCTGAATCCGGCGCTGGCGGCGGGCAAGACCTCGGCACCGGTCAGCGGCCAGTACGACGCGGCCGGCGCCCTGCGTGCGGCCCTGCGCGGCACCGGTCTGCAACTGGAGCAAAGCAGCGCGGGCACCTACAGCCTGGTCGCCGTGCCTGACGGCGCAATGGCCCTGCCGGAAACCGCGATCATCGGCGTCGAAAACACCGAAAGCGCCTGGGGCCCGGTTGAGGGCTACACCGCCACCCGCACCGCCGCCGGCACCAAGACCGACACCGCGCTGGTCGAAGCACCGCGCTCGATCTCGGTTGCGACCCGCCAGCAAATGGACGACCGCAGCGTACACAGCCTCGATGACGCCGTGCGCTACATGCCGGGCATCACCGCCAGCAGCTATGGCAGCGATACGCGCATCGACTGGCTGCGCGTGCGCGGTTTCGAGCCGACCCAATTCCTCGACGGTCTGCCGCTGCCACGTGGTGTGTACGCCAACCCGAAACCGGAAACCTGGAACCTCGACCGCCTCGCCCTGCTCCGTGGCCCGGCGTCGTCGGTGTACGGCCAGACCCCGCCAGGCGGTTTGCTCGACATGGTCAGCCGCCGGCCGAGCGCCGAAGCCAGCAGCGAAATCCAGTTGCAGTACGGCAGCGACAATCACCGTCAGATCAACTTCGCCAGCACCGGCAAGATCGATGACGCCGGCCAGTTCCTGTATGGCATCAGCGGCGTGGTGCGCGACAGCGACACGCAGATCGACCACATCGAAAACAAGCGCTACAACATCGCGCCGAGCCTGACCTGGAACATCGACGACGACACCAGGCTGACCCTGCTCACGCAGTTCACCCGCGACGATACCGGCGTCACCAGCCAGTTCTACCCGATCCAGGGCACCAAGATCGACATGCCGTTCGGCAAGATCTCTCACCACAAGAACCTCGGTGATCCGGACTACGACTACTACGACCGCACTTACTACGCGCTCGGTTATGCCTTCGAACATCGCCTGAACGATGTCTGGCAGTTCAAGCAGAACCTGCGTTACACCAAGTCGGATCTGGCGTTCCAGACCGTCACCGTCAACAGCTACAACCCGTCGTTCGCCGGTTTCACCGTGGACGATCAGGGCAATGTCGGCCGCGGCACCACCAACGTCGATGAAGACATCAGCCAATTCGCCGTGGACAACAACTTCCAGGCCGATTTCGCCACTGGCGACATCCGCCACACGCTGCTGCTGGGTCTCGATCATCAGCGCAGCAACACCAACTACACCTCGATCTTCGGCTCCGCACCGAGCATCAACGTCAACAACCCGATCTACGGCCAGACCATCGTGCGTCCACCGCGCTCCAGCGCGTTTTACGATTACGACCAGAAGACCACCCAGACCGGTCTCTACGTGCAGGACCAGATGGCCCTCGACCAGTGGCGCCTGACCCTCGGCGGACGTGAAGACTGGGTACACACCAGCACGCAGTTCATCAACAAGGGCGACGCCACCAACACCCAGCGTGACAAGGCGTTCAGCGGCAACGCGGCGATCAGCTACGTATTCGACTCGGGTTTTGTGCCGTACCTGTCCTACGCCGAATCGTTCCAGCCCACCAGCGGCGCCGACGCCACCTCGACCGACTCGTTCAAGCCGACCGAAGGCAAGCAATGGGAACTGGGTATCAAGTACCAGCCGCCGGGCAGCAAAACCCTGCTCAGCGCTGCGGTGTATGACCTGACCCAGAAAAACGTTTCGGTCAATTCCATCGTCAACAACGTGACCATCACCAGCCAGACCGGCGAAGTGAAAGTCAAAGGCCTGGAGCTGGAAGCAGTCTCCGACGTGACCGATAACCTGAAAGTCATCGCCGCCTACACCCTGGCCAAGTCCGAAGTGCAGAAAGGCGTCGACAAGGGCAACCGCCTGCAACTGATGCCGAACCAGCAAGCCTCGCTGTGGACCGACTACACCTGGCACACCGGCGTGCTCGATGGCTTCGGCGTTGGCGCCGGCGTGCGTTACACCGGCAACACCTACGGCGACAAAGGCAACACCTGGCTGGGCAAGGCGGATGCCTATACCGTGTTCGACGCGAGCGTGCATTACGACCTCGGCCGTCTGGACAACAGCCTCAAAGGCGCGTCGCTGGCAGTCAACGCGACCAACCTGTTCGACAAGGACTACATTTCCACTTGCGACGGTTTCTATTGCTACTACGGCGACCAGCGCAGCGTCGTCGCCAGTGCCACTTACAAGTGGTAAGCGACTGAGCTGAAACAGGCCCTGTTACCAGGCCGTCCCTCGGGGACGGCTTTGGTGTTTTTGAAGGTCATGAAATGAAAAGTAAAACAATTCGTCGCTGGTCGTTCATCCACACCTGGACCAGCCTGATCTGTACCGTGTTTTTGCTGATGCTGGCATTGACCGGTCTGCCGTTGATTTTCAGCCATGAAATCGACCACCTCCTCGGTAACGCCCCGGAACTGCGGGAGATGCCGGCCGACACGCCGCAGCTCAATCTGCAGCAACTGGTGGATGCCGCACAGAAACATCGGCCGGGCGAAGTCATGCAGTATTTCGGTTACGACGATGAAGACCCGAACGCGGCGTTCGCGATCATGGCAAAAACCGCCGGCACCGAACCGAACTCCTCGCACACCTTCATGCTTGATGCACGCACCGGTGAAGCGCTGGAAACCCCGTCGGCCAACGGCGGTTTGATGCTGTTTATCCTGCGCCTGCACGTCGACATGTTCGCCGGGCTGCCGGGCAAGTTGCTGCTGGCGTTCATGGGCTTGCTGTTTGTCGTGGCCATCGTGTCCGGGACGGTGCTGTATTTGCCGTTCATGCGCCGGCTGAAATTCGGCACCGTGCGCCAGGACAAATCGACGAGGTTGCGCTGGCTCGACCTGCATAACCTGATCGGCGTGGTCACGCTGACGTGGGCGTTGGTCGTCGGCGTCACCGGCGTGATCAGCGCCTGCGCCGACCTGCTGATTGCCGCCTGGCGCAACGATGCACTGACCGCGCTGATCGAACCATACCGCGATGCCCCGCCGCTGACGCACCTGGCGCCAGCCACACGTTTGCTCGACATCGCCGCTGAAGTCGCGCCAGGCATGAAGCCGGATTTCATTGCCTTCCCCGGCACACGGTTTTCCAGCGAGCACCATTACTCGGTGTTCATGAAGGGCGGCACGCACCTGACCTCGCATCTGCTGACGCCGGTGCTGATCGACGCGACGACTTTGCAGGTCACCGCCGTCGCCGAACGCCCGTGGTACATGGACGCCATGGGTATGTCGCAACCGTTGCACTTTGGTGACTACGGCGGCATGCCGATGAAAATCCTCTGGGCCACGCTTGATGTACTGACCATCATCGTCCTCGGCAGTGGCGTGTACCTGTGGGTGGTGCGACGCAAGGCCGCCAAACCGCTACTGGAAACGACGGAGGCGTCTGCATGAAACCGCGTCAGTCGAATTTCTGGAAAGTCTTCAGCACGCCGATCGTGATAGCGCTGCTCAGTGCGGCGGGGTTGTTTGCGGCGTTGCTGGGTGACGGGATCTGGGATGCGTTGAGCTGGGTCGGGCTGGGTGTGCCGGCGTTTCTGGCGCTCAGGGGATTGCTGCAGCGCCGGTGATTTTTGTGTTGTCGGTGATGGCCTCATCGCTGGCAAGCCAGCTCCCACAGGGGTTTACGCTGAATCTGAAATTTGTGTTCACTGCAAAACACTGTGGGAGCTGGCTTGCCAGCGATGGCGATCGCCAAGGCACCATCATTTCCCTCGCCAGCCACAGAGGTTGTGGCTAGGCTAACCTCCTGCTCTTCGACGATCACCGAGGTTTGCCAATGTCCGCCCCCAGCATGACCCTGTACCACAACACGCTCTCCCCGTTTGTACGCAAAGTGATGGTACTGCTGCACGAGACCGGCCAGCAGGATCGTGTCGCGTTGCAAGACTGTGTGCTCAGCCCGGTCAGCCCCAGCGCTGAACTCAACGCCGACAACCCGCTGGGCAAAATTCCGGCCCTGCGCCTGGCCGATGGCAACGTCATCCATGACAGCCGTGTGATCCTCGAATACCTCGACCATCAACATGTCGGCAACCCGCTGATCCCGCGCGAAGGCTCGGCTCGCTGGCGCCGTCTGACCCTCGCCTCGATGGCCGACGGGATCATGGACGCCTCGGTGATGGTGCGTTATGAACAAGTGCTGCGTGCCCCGGAAAAGCACTGGGACGAATGGCTGGAGGCCCAACGCGAGAAGATCCGCCGCGCCCTGAATCTGTTGGAGAACGACGCGATTGCCGAGCTGACCAGCCACTTTGACGTGGCGGCGATCAGCGTGGCCTGCGCGTTGGGCTACCTTGATCTGCGCTTCCCGGATCTGGGCTGGCGTGAGGCCAACCCGCAACTGGCTAACTGGTTTTTTGAAGTGAGTCAGCGACCGTCCATGATCGCGACCATGCCCAAGCCTTAGTTTTTTGGCGCCTGCTCCGGCCTCATCGCTGGCAAGCCAGCTCCCACAATGGAATCGGTGATGACACCAACCACCGATCCGCCACAAACCCCGTGGGAGCTGGCTTGCCAGCGATGGCGGCAACTCGGTTCCACAGGCAAATAGCCGATAATCCGCGTCATCAATTCATCCTTCCAGCGCTGATCCTCACGCAACCCCAGCGACCGGCTCATTGCATTGCCCCCACATCAAACTCCAATGGTTCTGCGGGTTTCTGCCCTATTCCGTACCAATCCAGTTTGCGCGTCAGCACCATGAACACGCCGAGCAGACCGAACAGCAACAGCGAGCCCATCAGCAAGGCGTAATCCTCGGCGCTGAGCAATCCATAAAGCAGCCCATACAACGCCGCCAGCCCCGCCGAAAAACTCAAGCCATGGCGCACGCTGCGCAGCACATGGCAAACGTAAAACCCGATCAACAACACGCAACCACTGGCCGACAGCAGATACGCCAGGGCAAAGCCGATGTGCTCCGACAACGACAGCAACAACAGATAAAAGAACGCCAGCGCGACACCCACCAATGCGTACTGCACCGGGTGCACCGCCAGGCTTTTGAGCACTTCGAAGAGAAAGAAACCGGCGAACGTCAGAACGATGAACAGCAGCGCATATTTGATCGCCCGGTCACTCTTCAAGTACTGATCCACCGGATCGATAAAACTCACGCCGAAACTGCGACCATTGAACGCCGCGCAGTCATTGCTGGCCACGCAACGGCTCATCGCGTCCTGCAAGTTGGTGGAGAAGAACGTGGTCTGCCAGTCCGCGTTGAAGCCCTGATCATTGATCTCACGCTTCGCCGGCAGGAAGTTGCCGATGAAGCTTGGATGCGGCCAGTTGGCACTGAGGCTGACACTGCTGGTTTTGCCCACAGGGAGCACTTGCAATGAACCGGTGCCTTGCAGGCGCAGGTCGAACGCGAAGGCCAGTTCGGTGTTTTTGCTGGTGTCGAGCAGCGGCAACGTCACGCGCACGCCTTCGCCGAGCCAGCCAACCTGCGTGCCCGGCACAAAGTCCAGGCGCTGCCCTTCGAACTCCAGTTTCAGGGCATTTTCGATTCCGCGAATGTCGCTGATACCGACAGCGAGAAACGGCGCATCGAACCGATAGTCAGTGAAGTCTTCCTTGATGCCCAATTGCGCCGGCAACGAGAAATGCCCGTCGATGCGATTGTCGGCATGAAACAGCCGCGCCTCGTAAATACCCCGGGCGCGCAGTTCAGTCTGCACCTGGCCATCGAGTTCGAAACGTTCCGGCAGGAAATACAGACGCCCGCGCTCTTCGCGTGGATCGTCGTAGCGCTGATTGGTCTTGTCGTTGATCTTCCAGTTGTGAATCACTTTCCGATACGGCACCACCATCACCGGCCCGCTTACCTGCTGGCTGTAACTGGAGCTGCGGGCGATGTCTTCAAGTACGCCGTCACGCAGTTGCTGACGCTCGTCGATGACGCCATCGATCATCAGCAGGGGAATCAGCAACAACAGGATCAGCAGGGCAATCGCCCCCAGTTTCAGTGCCAGACTTCGGTTCATAAGGTCGCTCCCTTGTTGGAATGGGGCGAGTCTGCGAGCGCTGTATGGTTTTGTGATGGAGGTTGTGTGGGATTTGCGTGGAAATACCTGTAAAAGGTTTTTCCCATTTACGGGGCAGTGCTCAGAGAAAGGACGATCACGTTGCGCAACAACTCATTCGATTTGATCAGGCACCTGGCAGCGTTGATGGTGCTGGTCAGCCATCACTTTGCCCTGTCGGGCCTGGAAGAACCGGGCATTGCCGGTTACAACTCGCTGGGCGGTATCGCCGTGACGGCGTTCTTTTCGATTTCCGGCCTGCTGATCAGCCAAAGCTTTCTCAACTCGCGCAGCTTTGCCGATTATCTGGGCAAGCGCGTGGCGCGCATTTTCCCGGCGTTGATCCTTTGCGCTTTTGTGATGACGTACCTCGCCGGGGCGGTGTTTGCCGACGGCTATGTCACGGGCTTCGGCGCCCTGCTCGACTTTCTGCGCATCTCGGTGTTCGGGCGGGCCAACATTGAACCGATCACCCAGGGATTTATTGTCAGCGAATCCTTCAACGGCAGCCTCTGGACGCTGAAGATCGAGTTCGGCTTTTACCTGTTGCTGGCGCTGGCATTGGGCATGTACAGACGAGCACTGATGCCGTGGGTGTTGCTGGCTGCGTTTGGCGTGGCGACTTACGTTCTGGGCAATCACGTGCCTGGCGCGCTGGCGCAAAAGCTGGCGGTTTACAGCGCGGCCGGCATCGCGTTCTTTGCCGGCGCAGTGATTGCCTTCAACCAGCAATACTTGAGCGATCGACGCGTGCTGGCAATCGCGCTGGTGACTGGGGCAGGCCTGATATTTTTCAGCGTCGGCACGCCGCTGGCCAGCGTGCTGGCGACCTTGGGTTTGTGCCTCGCGACCCTGAGCCTGGGCTTGCTGTACGTCGACAAAACCCTGCGCGGACGATTCGATATTTCCTACGGGATGTATCTGTACGCCTTCCCGGTGCAGCAACTGATCATCAACAAGACCTCACTGACGTTTGTTCCGTCGATGCTCGTGTCGGCCTTGATCGTGATTGTGCTGGCCACGATTTCGTGGCGCCTGGTCGAGCAGCCGGCGCTGCAGTTTGTCCATCGACGAAAGCGCGCGCTGGCCGCCACGCAGCCCTGACGTTACGGCAGGCTGAGCGTCACTTCGACGCCTCCGGGCACATTGCGCACAGCCAGCCGGCCACCATGCAACTTGACCACTTCTTCAACGAAGTTAAGCCCCAGCCCGGTGCTTTTACGGCCGCTGTCGGGACGGGGCAGTGAGTAAAAGCGTTCGGTCAGGCGCGGCAAGGCGTAATCGGGAATCGGTGCGGTTTCATTGAACAATCGAAACTCGATCTGTTCGCCAACGCGCTCGGCACTGAAACGCAACACACCCTGCTTCGGGGTGAAATCCAGTGCATTTTCCAGCAGATTGCCCAGCGCCTGACGCAGCAGAAACGGCTCGCCGATCAGCAACAGCTCCGCAGCTATCGTCTGCTCGACGCGCAATTGCTTGCCCTCGATCCGCGCGGCCTGGCCCTGCAACAGTTCATCGACCAACACTGCCAACGGCACCGCCACTCGCTCTTCAAGACCCTGACGCTGTTCAACTTGCGCCAGGTTCAGCAGGCGCTCGATCAACTGCTGCATCCGCGCACTTTCGCTATCGATGTTGCCGACGAAACGCAGGCGCTGCACGGGCGGCATTTCACCTTGCAGCAACTCGGCTGCGCCACGAATCGCCGCCAACGGGCTCTTCAATTCATGGGTCAGCGTGTGCACGTAGCGTTCGACGTAGGCCTTGCCCTCCAGTTGCGTGCGCATCTGTTCGACCGCCGTGGCCAGTTGCTCCAGCTCGCCGCCGCGATAGTGCGGCACTTCCACGCGCCGGCCTTCGCTCACGGCCTGGGCATAACCGGTCAGGCGACGCAGTGCGCGGCTCAGCCACCACGACAGCAACGCGCCAAACAACAAGCCAAGGCCGATCAGGCCGGCGCCATAAAACAGCAGGCGCCGTTCGGTGCGATCGACATAGGGCTGCAATGAGCTGTTGGGTTTGGCCACGGTGACCACGCCGATAATCTGGCCGTTGTCGCGGATCGGCGCGCCGACGTGCATCACCGATGAACTGGCATCATGTGGATCGCTGCGGGTCGAGCGTGCGCCGTATTCGCCGCGCAACGTCAGGTAGACGTCGTTCCAGCGCGAGTAATCCTGGCCGACCGCGACACCGCTGGAATCGAGCACGACAATGCCTTTGGCGTCGGTCACGTAGATACGGTGGTTAACCTGATTTTTCGGCAAGCCCCAGATCGTCGCTTTCGGCTGGCGCTCGCCATAGGCACGCAGCAGTTCGGGCCAGCGATTTTCGCTGAGGGTCCCGGCCTTGAAATCGTCACGTAGTATTTCCGCCATCAGGTTCGCGGTGTCCACCAGGGTTTCTTCGGTGGACTGGCGCACGCCCGGGCGGATTTCTTCCATCACGGTGTTGAGCACGAAATAACCGGTCAGGCCGATAAACAGCACATACACCAGAAATATCCGCAGCCCCAGTGACATCAGCTGTGCCCCGGGCTGTAACTGTATCCGAGGCCACGGTGGGTCTGGATCGGTTCGGCCTCTGCACGCACCAGGCGTAGTTTGGCGCGCACGCTTTTGATGTGGCTGTCGATGCTGCGCTCGTAGCCGGCGTCGGCCGCCACGCCCAGCGCGTCGAGCAATTGCTCGCGGCTGAACACCCGTTCGGGTTGTTCGAGCAGGCATTGCAACAGACGGAATTCGTGGCGAGTCAGACTCAAGGGCTGGCCGCGATAGCTGATCTGTACGCGTTCAGGGTCGACGCGAAACAGCGCCGAAGCGACGTCCACTGAGGCTCGCGGCGCCATGCGTTTGAGGATGGCCTTGACCCGCGCCGCCACCTCGCGAGGACTGAACGGCTTGACCACATAGTCGTCGGCGCCGATCTCCAGCCCGACCACACGATCAATCTCTGCATCACGAGCGCTGAGGAACAGCACCGGCACTTCGCTGAAGCGCCGCAGCTGTTTACAGGTTTCGAAACCGCTGATGTCCGGCAGGCCGATGTCGAGGATGATCAGGTCGGCCGGGGTCTGCCGCTGATGTTCCAGCGCCGCCGCGCCGAGGCTCAGCCACGTGGTGCCGAACCCCTCGCCTTGCAGGGCGAAAATCAGCGTGTCGGCAATCGCCGCTTCGTCTTCGACAATCAGGATATGAGGCATGGCGTCCGAGCCCGTGGGTTAAGTGCGCGAACGGTGCCCCAAGCCTGACGTTACGTCAATGAGACCACTTAGCAGTCCGGCTTGTCGGCCGTGAAGCGCCGCGCCGGATTCACGGCTGCGCCGAACTCGCGCAAGGCTTTGGCACCGATCAGCAGCGGGTAGTTGAAGTTGCTGCGGTCGGTCAGGTTGACCTCAACGGTACGCTTGACGTTGCCCAGACACAGCTCCAGATCGACCACCGGACGCTTGGCGACTTCGGTGCTTTCGCCCTCGTCCTCTTCATCCGAGCGGCTCTTGATCTTGCTGATCCGCGCGACCTTGTGTTCGTAGACTTTGTTGCTGGCGTCTTTGGTGCCGAGGCGGAAACGCACCCAGTCGTCGCCATCACGGGTGAAGGTTTCGATGTCCTTGGCCGACAGCGAGGCGGTCAGCGCGCCGGTATCCATCTTGGCCTTGAGCACTTCACCGCCGATTTCCGGCAGCGCGATGTATTCGTAGCGCCCGTACAGGGTCGGCTCGGCGGCCATGACCGGCAGGGCGACGAGGGCAAACAGTGCAAGGAGGGATTTCACGTAAGGGGCTTCCTTGAAAAATGAGGGCGGCAGACGCGAGATTTTAGACACCCGGCGAGCAATTCGTTCGCCCGAGAGACTGCATCGCTGGCAAGCCAGCTCCCACAAGGAACTTCAATGAATGCAATTCTTGTTAACACCAGAGAAACCTGTGGGAGCTGGCTTGCCAGCGATGAGGCCAGCACATTCAATACGATATCTGGCATCAGCATACCGCCCCAAAAGTGAAACATTCGTCAGCGCCGATTTGGCCTGTCGCGCGAAGCTGCTTATCATGACGCGCCCAACCCACGTCATAGAGTTGCTTATGCGCCGCCTGCTCACCGGCTGTTTCGTCACCCTGCTGCTGTTGCTCAACACCCTGATCCTGATCGGGCCGTTGCTGGTGTTTGCCTTGCTCAAACTGGTCGCGCCGGGCCGCTGGCGCGACTATGCGTCGGCGGCGGTGATGTGGATCGCCGAGACCTGGGCCGAAATCGACAAGCTGATTTTCCGCCTGTGCATTCCCACCCAATGGGACATTCGCGGCGGCGAAGGCCTGCGCGGCGACACCTCGTATCTGGTGATCAGCAACCACCAATCCTGGGTCGACATTCCGGCGCTGATCCAGACGCTGAACCGACGCACGCCGTTCTTCAAATTCTTCCTCAAGAAGGAACTGATCTGGGTACCGTTTCTGGGATTGGCGTGGTGGGCGCTGGATTACCCGTTCATGAAGCGCTACACCAAGGCATTTTTGGCGAAGAACCCCGAGCTGGCGGGCAAGGATCTGGAAATCACCAGACAGGCTTGCGAGCTGTTCAAGCGTCAGCCGGTGACCGTGGTGAATTATCTGGAAGGCACGCGCTACACGGCGGCGAAAAGCGCCGAACAGCAATCACCGTTCAGCCACCTGCTCAGGCCCAAGGCCGGCGGTGTGGCATTTGTGTTGGCGGCGATGGGTGAACAACTGGACGCGATTCTCGACGTCACCGTGGTTTATCCACAGGAGAACATTCCGGGGTTCTGGGACTTGATCAGTGGCAACGTGCCGCGCGTGATCATCGACATCCAGACCCGCGAACTCGACCCGGCGCTGTGGCAGGGCGATTACGAGAATGATCCGGCGTTTCGCCAGACGGTCCAGAGCTGGGTCAACCAGCTCTGGAGCGAGAAGGATCAGCGCATCGCCGAACTGCGCAGCGAGCGCCGCTGAATCAGCTACCGGTGCCGGCGCCCCAGATGCTGCCCAGGCTTTGCAACAGCGGGCCGCCGACGCCTTGGTCACCCAAGTACTTGAGCAGCACCGGGGCAAACTGGCCGACCATGCCGCTGTCCATGCCCAAGGCACCGAAAGCGTTGTTCAGGTCATTGGTGTCCTTGACGTTGCCCAGCGCGTTTTCCAGACCGGCGGACTTGCCGGACTGACCGAGCAACCCGCTCAACGCCGCCAGGTTACCGCTACCGCCCGACAGCTTGTCGATGCCCGGTACTTCCTTGGCCAACTGCGAATAATCGGTGCTGCTCAATTGGTTCTTGGCCAGGCCAAGCATCGCGCTGGTGCCGCCGACGGCTTGCTGCGGGGTAACGCCCAGACCGGTGACGGCTTGCAGCAGACCGGCGGTTTCCGAAGTCGGCGCGGCGGCCGTGGCAGCGTTGCCGCCCTGCATGCCTGCAGCAGCCTTGGTCACATCGTCGAGGCTGAAACCGGCAAACACCGGGCTGGCCGCAAGGGTCATCAGCGAAGCCATTGCAATACCACGTGAAATCTTCATTCAGACATCCTCTTGCGCTGTGAAAACCACCCGTTGAATGGGCAGCGAAACTGCCGGTTTGACCGGGTATCCGCCGGCATGTTCCGGCGCGGCGCATCCATTTTCATCCGGCCTGCGTATATAAAACGTGAAATCCCGGACACCCTCGCGATGAATGGCACAACCGCTGTCGCTGAACTAGCCTGTGAACAGTCCGAGTCGCGCCCTCGTGCGTTCAGCCTTGCCTGGAGAGTCGTCATTTCCATCGCCGACACCGATCCATTGCGACAGCTGTTGGCCCAGTGTTCACTGGGAGATCGGCGCGCCTTCGAAACCTTGTACCGCAGCGTCGGCCCACGCCTGCACGGCGTGGCCCTGCGTTTCATGGGTCGTGCGGATCTGGCCGAAGAAGTGCTGCAGGAAGCCTTCGTGCGCATCTGGAACAACGCCTCGCGCTACGACGCGCACCTGTCGGCGCCGTTGACCTGGATGATCAACATCACCCGCAATCAAGCCATCGACCAGCTACGCAAACACCGCGACCGGCCGTTGACCGATCTGGAACAGGACGCCCTGCCGGACGAAAGCCCCTCGGCCCATGATCAGTTGAGCAGCGCCCGTGAGGCTCACGCACTCAACCGCTGCCTGGAAACCCTCGACGGCATGCAGCGCCAGTCGATCAGCGTGGCCTACTTTCAGGGATTGTCCTGCTCGGAACTGGCCGAACACCTGGCCACACCGCTGGGGACGGTGAAATCGTGGATCCGCCGTGGCATGGAACGCCTGCGTCGGTGCCTTGAATCATGAACTACCAGACCCCCGCCCTGCGCCGCGCCCTCGCCGCCGATTACGCCATCGGCCTGATGTCGGCGCCTGCGCGGCGACGGTTTGAACAATGGCTG
The DNA here is from genome assembly GCF_009764635.1 of Pseudomonas sp. PB103. NCBI lineage: Bacteria > Pseudomonadati > Pseudomonadota > Gammaproteobacteria > Pseudomonadales > Pseudomonadaceae > Pseudomonas > Pseudomonas sp. PB103. Next base: position 18,018 of record NZ_RWIL01000123.1, read on the forward strand.
CTGGATGACGCGGCGTTGCGTGCGGAAGTGGCGCAATGGCAGGAAACGCTGGCGAGCCTCACCGAATCGCTGCCGGAACATCCGCTGCCCGACCGTGTCTGGCAAGGCATTACCGCGCGCATAGAACCGCAAGTGCTGCATGTGCCGGAGAAACGGCCGTTCTGGAATTGGCTGCGGCTTGCGGCGGCAGCATGTTCGATCGTCGTGCTGGTGTTCCTCGGCTCGCTGTACAACCGCGATGATGCCCGCTATCACGCCACGCTGCTGACAGCCGACGCGCAACCGGCGCTGAAGGTCGAGGCGCATGCGGAATACCTGCAAGTCGAGCCGCTGACACTGGCCGCCGTCGCGCCTGATCGCAGCCTGGAACTGTGGGCAATTCCCGCCGATGGCAAACCGATCTCGCTGGGTGTGATCCCGGTGGGGGGCAAGGGTAAAGTCGAGTTGAGCGCGGCGCAGAGGGTGTTGATTGGTCAGCCGATTGCGCTGGCGGTGAGTCTGGAGCCGAAGGGTGGTTCGCCGACTGGGCAGCCGACTGGGCCGGTTCTGTATCAAGGGGCGTTGGCGGCTCTCTGAGTGCATAAAGTCAAAAGATCGCAGCCTGCGGCAGCTCCTACATCGATCCGTGTAGGAGCTGCCGAAGGCTGCGATCTTTTGATCTAAAAAAAGGCGACCCGAAAGTCGCCCTTTTTTTACTTACGCCGCACTGAACAACTTATGCGGATCAATCACAAACTTCTTCGGCACGCCCGCATCGAACTCGCCATACCCTTCCGGCGCCTGATCCAGACTGATCACCTGCACACCCACCACTTCGGCGATGTTGATGCGATCCCACATGATCGCCTGCATCAGTTGGCGGTTGTACTTCATCACTGGAGTCTGGCCGGTGTGGAAGCTGTGGGATTTCGCCCAGCCCAGACCGAAGCGAATGCTCAGGCTGCCCATTTTCGCCGCGGCATCCACAGCACCCGGATCTTCGGTTACGTACAGGCCCGGGATACCGATTTTGCCCGCTACGCGCACCACGCCCATCAGCGAGTTGAGCACGGTGGCCGGGGCTTCCGATTTCGCGCCGTCGTGGCCGTGACCGCGGGCTTCGAAGCCGACGCAGTCCACCGCGCAGTCGACTTCCGGCTCGCCGAGCAGCGCGGCGATCTGTTCGTGCAGCGGCGCGTCTTTCGACAGGTCGACGATTTCAAAACCTTGCGCTTTGGCGTGGGCCAGGCGAATGGTGTTGACGTCGCCGATGATCACCACCGCAGCACCGAGCAGACGTGCAGACGCGGCAGCGGCCAGACCGACCGGGCCAGCGCCGGCAATGTAAACGGTACTGCCCGGGCCGACGCCCGCAGTGACCGCGCCGTGGTAGCCGGTCGGGAGGATGTCGGAGAGGCAGGTCAGGTCGCGGATTTTCTCCATGGCCTTATCGCGATCCGGCAGTTTCAGCAGGTTGAAGTCGGCGTACGGCACCAGCACGTATTCGGCCTGGCCACCGGTCCAGTCGCCCATGTCGACATAACCGTAAGCGCCGCCGGCACGGGCCGGGTTGACGGTCAGGCAGACGCCGGTGTGTTGCTCTTTGCAGGAACGGCAGCGCCCGCAAGCGACGTTGAACGGTACCGAGACCAGATCACCGATTTTCAGGTTTTCGACGTCGGAGCCTTTTTCGATCACCTCGCCGGTAATCTCGTGGCCCAGCACCAGACCGGTCTGCGCCGTGGTACGGCCGCGCACCATGTGTTGGTCGGAGCCGCAGATGTTGGTGGAAACCACTTTGAGAATGACCCCGTGCTCGATCTTGCGACCGCGCGGGTCCTGCATTTTCGGATAGTCGATTTTCTGTACTTCGACCTTGCCAGCGCCGAGATACACCACACCACGATTGCCAGACATGCTTTCACCTCGCTGTTGTTTTTATGGAACCGCGTTGCCCAGGCAGGCAGCGCGTTAAATGCTCGGGTACAGATGCTGTTTCTTGTGTTGCCTGTCAGGGCCTCATCGCTGGCAAGCCAGCTCCCACAGGGATTTGTGTCGTTCACAGAATTTGAATTCAACACTGAATCCTGTGGGAGCTGGCTTGCCAGCGATGGCGATCTAGAGAACGACCGTACGATTGGCGTTCAAAAACACCCTTCTTTCGATGTGATAACCCACGGCCCGCGCCAGTGTCAGGCCTTCAATATCGCGCCCCTTGGCAATCAGATCCTCAGGGTAATGACTGTGATCCACCGCCTCGACGCCCTGGGCAATGATTGGCCCTTCATCCAGATCGTTATTGATGTAATGCGCCGTCGCGCCAACCAGTTTCACGCCCTTGTTATAAGCCTGGTGATACGGCTTGGCGCCCTTGAAACCCGGCAGCAGTGAGTGATGAATGTTGATCGCCTTGCCATCGAGCTTGCGGCACAACTCCGGCGACAGCACCTGCATGTAGCGGGCGAGGATCACCAGTTCAGCGCCGGACTCTTCGATCACCTGCCACACCTGACGCTCCTGCGACGGCTTGTCGTTGGGGTCGAGGGGGAAATGGTAGTAGGGAATCTGGTGCCAGTCGGCCAGTGGCTTCAAATCCGGATGGTTGGAGACCACCGCCGCGACGTCCATCGACAACTGGCCGATGCGCTGGCGATAAAGCAAATCGTTGAGGCAGTGATCGGCCTTGGAAACCATGATCACCACTTTTGGCCGGTAATTCGGTGCGGTCAGTTCGAAGATCATGCCGAAGGCCTGGCCACGTTCGACGAGGCCTGCGCGGAAGGACTGCTCGTCGAAGCCGTCAGGCTGACGGAATTCCACGCGAATGAAAAAGCGCCCGGAGAGGCGGTCATCAAACGAATGGTGCTCGGTGACGTAGCAACCCTGCTCGAACAGAAAACGCGTGACCGCGTCCACGGTGCCGAGGACGCTGGGGCAGTCGGCGGTCAGAATCCATGTGTCTGGGGCGCGGCTCATGGTGCGGTGACTCCTGTTCTTGTGCGGGGTGTCAGGTTTTTCCCTCACCCTAGCCCTCTCCCAGAGGGAGAGGGGACTGACCGAGGTGTTCTTTCGAGCTACGCCGACCTGAAAATCTGAAGGTGAATGCAGATCGCAAAAACACCCGAGATCGGCTCCCTTTCCCCCTCTCCCCCCTGGGGGCGGTCCGACGTTTCGGGAGGGCTGGGGTGAGGGGGTAGCTTTTGATCTTTCAGGCCTGAACGCTCAACCCGTACTCGGCCGATGCATCCTGCAACCACAACCACCAATAATCCGAAAAACTGCGACGAATCAGCAGCTCCCAAGTGTCTTCAGCGGTATGACGAATCATCAGCTGCGACTTGGCGAACACCGTGCCGACCGCTTTACCCACCGGAAAGTTATTCGGATGCACGTCATAGCTGGTGGATTTCATCAGCACCTGACGCACGTTCGGCCCGCTCAGTTCGAGCACTTGCTGGCCGCCGCTGACGTTGACGATCGCGATGTGCAGATCGCCCAGTGCTTCACGCAGTTTCTGTTCGGCGGCGAATTCTTCACCGCTTGGCACGATCAGCAGCCACTCGTCCGGGCCCATCCATTGCAGGCTGGTTTCGCCTTTGACGATAACGCTCAGCGCGCCGGGCAGTTCGATGCCCAGGGCCTTGTGCACACCGGCGGCGAACGCGGCATCGTGGCCATCGCCACGAATGGTCAGGTGGCCGAGGAGTTTCTTTTCACGCACGATCACGCCGGCGTTCTTGCGGCCCTTGCCGACCAGGCTGGCGAGGTCGGCATGGTGCAGCGACGACTCGGCCTTGGCGCCGGTGGTCGGGCGTTGTTGGTAAACATTGGCTGTGGTCATAAAGCACCTTCCTGAATTCGTAATCCCTGTGGGAGCGGGCTTGCCCGCGATTGCGATCCGTCAGTCACAGATGTGTTGTCTGATCTGACGCCATCGCGGGCAAGCCACGCTCCCACAGGTACTGTGGGGTCAGATGTTCTGGCGATCCCCCTTCGGATCGAAGAACACCGAAGAAACGATTTCCGCCTCGATCACGCTGCCATCGGCCAGCGGTGCAAACACCCGCTCACCGAGGCGCTTCAGACCGCCCTTGACCACACCCATGGCAAACGAATAACCGAGGGAGTTGTGCGCGTAGCTGGAGGTCACGTGGCCGACCATGGTCATCGGAATCGCCTGCTTGGTGTTGAACACCAGTTGCGCACCTTCCGGCAGCCACACGTTCGGATCGATCGGCTTCAGACCGACCAGTTGTTTTCGCTGATCCTTCACGCAGTCTTCACGGTTCATGCCACGCTGGCCGATCCACGAGAACGGTTTGGTGCGACCGACGCACCAGCCCATGTTCAAGTCGTCCGGGGTCATCGAGCCGTCAGTGTCCTGACCGACAATGATGAAACCCTTCTCGGCACGCAGTACGTGCATGGTTTCAGTGCCGTACGGGGTCAGGTTGTACTGCTTGCCGGCCTCGACGATTTTCTCCAGCACGCCCATCGCATAGTCGGCCTGCACGTTGACTTCGTACGACAGCTCACCGGTGAACGAGATACGGAACACCCGCGCCGGCACACCGCCGACCAGACCTTCTTTCCAGGTCATGAACGGGAACGCTTCGTTGCTCAGATCAATGTCGGTCACGGCGCTGAGCAACTTGCGGCTGTTCGGCCCGGACAGGGTCATGGTCGCCCAGTGGTCGGTGACGGACGTGAAGTAGACCTTCATGTCCGGCCATTCGGTCTGGTGGTACAGCTCCAGCCATTGCAGCACGCGAGCCGCGCCGCCGGTGGTGGTGGTCATGACGAAATGGTTGTCGGCCAGACACGCCGTGACACCGTCGTCGAAAACCATGCCGTCTTCTTTGCACATCAAACCGTAGCGAGCCTTGCCCACGTCGAGCTTGGTCCAGGCGTTGGTGTACACGCGGTTAAGAAACTCGCGGGCATCCGGGCCTTGAATGTCGATCTTGCCGAGGGTCGAGGCGTCGAGCAGGCCGACACTGTCGCGCACGGCTTTGCATTCACGCTTCACGGCGGTGTGCAGATCTTCGCCGTTTTTCGGGAAGTACCAAGGACGTTTCCACTGGCCGACGTCTTCAAACTCGGCGCCGTTCTTCACGTGCCAGGCATGCAGGGCGGTGTGACGCACCGGTTCGAAGATGTGCCCACAGTGACGACCGGCCACGGCGCCGAAAGTCACCGGCGTGTAGTTCGGACGGAACATCGTGGTGCCCATCTGCGGGATGGTTACGTTCAGCGAGCGGGCCGCGATGGCCAGACCGTTGACGTTGCCGAGCTTGCCCTGATCGGTGCCGAAGCCCAGCGCGGTGTAGCGTTTGACGTGTTCGACCGACTCGAAACCTTCGCGAGTTGCCAGCTCAATGGCAGCAGCGGTCACATCGTTTTGCAGGTCGACAAATTGCTTCGGCGCCCGTGCGGTGTTCTTTTCATGCGGCACCTGGAACAGCGCCAGCGTCGGTTCTTCGTGACGGCTCAGGGCTTTCGGCAGCACGCCTTCGACGGTCTGAAAACCGGCTTCAGCAGCAGCGCGCACGCCACCTTCAAAACCGTCAGCCAGCGAATCGCCGAGACCGTAAACACCGTTGATGCCACCGACGCACACGCGTTTCTGCGGTGCTTCGCCCGGCACGAAACCGAGGATGTCTTCACGCCAGGTCGGCTTGCCACCGAGGTGCGAAGCCAAGTGAACGACCGGGCTGTAACCGCCGGAACTGGCAACCACATCGCAGTCGAGCCATTCGCCCGGACTGGTCACGGCGTGGGCTTTAACATCAATCGCCGCCACGCGGGCAGCGGTGACGCGTTTGCTGCCACGGGCCTCGATCACGGCGCTGCCAGTGAGAATCCGAATGCCTTTGGCACGGGCTTCTTCTACCAATGCACCACGCGGATTGCTGCGCGCATCGGCGATGGCCACCACTTGCAGACTGGCGTCGAGCCAATCCAGCGCGACGCGATAGGCGTGATCGTTGTTGGTGCTGAGGACAAGCTTCTTGCCCGGTGCCACGCCATAACGGCGTACGTAAGTCGACACCGCACCGGCAAGCATGTTGCCCGGCACATCGTTGTTGCCGTAAACCAGCGGACGCTCGCAAGCACCGGTCGCCAGCACGACACGCTTGGCGCGAACACGGTGGATACGCTGACGCACCTGACCAATCGGCGCACGGTCACCGAGGTGATCGGTAAGACGTTCGTGAATGGTCAGGAAGTTGTGGTCGTGGTAACCGTTGACCGTGGCGCGCGGCAACAGCAGCACGTCCGGGGTGTTCTTCAATTCGGTGATGACACTGGCGACCCAGTCCATCGCCGGTTTGCCGTCGAGGCTTTCACGGGAATCGAGCAGGCTGCCGCCGAACTCTTCCTGCTCATCGGCAAGAATCACTCGGGCACCGCTGCGCGCCGCTGCCAGTGCAGCGGCGAGACCGGCGGGGCCGGCGCCGACGATCAGCACGTCGCAGTGCTGGTTCATGTAGTCGTAAGTGTCCGGATCGACTTCGGTCGGCGAACGGCCAAGACCGGCAGCCTTGCGAATGTACTTCTCGTAGGTCATCCAGAACGATTGCGGGTACATGAAGGTTTTGTAGTAGAAACCCGGCGGCATCAGCTTGCCGCCGACCTTGCCGAGAATGCCCATCATGTCGTTGTTGACGCTCGGCCAGCCATTGGTGCTGGTCGCGACCAGACCTTGATACAGCGCCTGCTGCGTGGCGCGCACGTTGGGGATCTGCGTGGCTTCGGTAGCACCGATCTGCAATACCGCGTTCGGCTCTTCGGCACCGGCAGCAAAGATGCCGCGCGGACGCGAATACTTGAAGCTGCGGCCAATGATGTCGACGCCGTTGGCGATCAGCGCGGCGGCCAGCGAGTCACCCTCGAAGCCCTTGTAGCTCTGACCGTTGAAGGTGAAGCTCAGCACTTTGTTGCGGTCGATCCGTCCACCGTTGGACAGGCGATTGGTCTGGCTCATACCTTCTCTCCCAGCGCCGTCGTGGCTGTTTTCGCCGTATCAGCCTTGTCGGTGAATTGCGGCTTGGTGCCGATCTTGTAGGTTTCGAGAATCTCGTAGGTCACGGTGTCGCGGGTGACGTTGAAGTACTGACGGCAACCGGCGACGTGATCCCACAACTCGTGGTGCAAACCGCGCGGGTTGTCGCGGAAGAACATGTAATCGCCCCACTCCTCGTCGGTGCAGGCGCCTGGATCGAGCGGGCGCGGAATGTGCGCCTGACCGGATGCGTGGAATTCCTCTTCGGAGCGCAGTTCGCCGCAGTGAGGACAGAAGATATGCAACATGGGGATTTCTCCTATCAAGCGCCGTGAAAACGTAGCGAGCGAAGGCAAGACAAGGCAAAAACAGGCGAGAAAGCGGAGCTTAGTTTACTAAGTGAGCATTTCGAGCCTGTTTTTAACGCCGTATTGCCGAGCGCAGTAGTTTTCATGGGGCCTTTGTTAGTGGGCAACCGCAGCAGCGCCATGTTCATCGATCAACGCACCGTTGTGGAAACGGTCGATGGAGAAAGGTGCGGCCAACGGGTGCATTTCACCCTTGGCCAGACTCGCGGCAAACACGTTGCCAGAGCCAGGTGTGGCCTTGAAGCCACCGGTGCCCCAACCGCAGTTGAAGAACATGTTCGGTACCGGGGTTTTCGAAATGATCGGGCAAGCGTCCGGGGTGGTGTCGACGATGCCGCCCCACTGGCGGTTCATGCGTACGCGGGACAACACCGGGAACATCTCGACGATGGCCTGGATGGTGTGCTCGATCACCGGGTACGAACCGCGCTGGCCGTAGCCGTTGTAGCCGTCGATACCGGCGCCGATCACCAGGTCGCCCTTGTCGGACTGGCTGATGTAACCGTGCACGGCGTTGGACATGATCACGCTGTCGATAATCGGTTTGATCGGCTCCGACACCAGTGCTTGCAGCGGGTGGGATTCGATCGGCAGACGGAAACCGGCGAGCTTGGCCATGTGTCCGGAGTTACCGGCGGTGACCACACCGACGCGCTTGGCGCCAATGAAACCCTTGTTGGTTTCAACACCGATGCACACACCGTTTTCCTTACGGAAACCGATCACTTCGGTCTGCTGGATCAAGTCCACGCCCAAAGCATCGGCAGCACGGGCAAAGCCCCAGGCCACGGCATCGTGACGGGCGACGCCGCCGCGACGCTGAACGGTCGCACCCATCACCGGGTAGCGGGTGTTTTTCGAGCAGTCGAGGTACGGAATTTCGTCAGCGACTTGCTTGGCGTTGAGCAGTTCGCCATCGACGCCGTTGAGGCGGTTGGCGCTGACCCTACGCTCGGAATCACGAATGTCCTGCAGGGTGTGGCACAGGTTGTAGACGCCACGCTGGGAGAACATCACGTTGTAGTTGAGATCCTGCGACAGGCCTTCCCACAATTTCATCGCGTGCTCGTAGAGGTGCGCCGACTCGTCCCACAGGTAGTTGGAGCGCACGATGGTGGTGTTGCGCGCGGTGTTACCGCCGCCCAACCAGCCCTTCTCGACCACGGCAACATTGGTGATGCCGTGTTCTTTCGCCAAGTAGTAGGCAGTCGCCAGACCGTGCCCGCCACCGCCGACGATGACCACGTCGTAGACCTTCTTCGGCGTCGGTGTGCGCCACATGCGCTGCCAGTTTTCGTGGTGGCTGAGGGAGTGTTTGAAGAGGCCGAAGCCCGAATAGCGTTGCATAGTCAGTTACTCCAGAACACTCAGCGATAAACCGGGAAGTCTGCGCACAGGGCCGACACTTGCTGGGCAACATTGGCTTCGACATCGGCATCACCGAGGTTGTCGAGGATGTCGCAGATCCAGCCGGCCAACACTTCGCACTGGGTCACTTTGAAACCGCGAGTGGTGACAGCCGGGGTGCCGATGCGCAAGCCCGAGGTCACGAACGGCGATTGCGGGTCATTCGGCACGGCGTTCTTGTTGACGGTGATGTGCGCACGGCCAAGGGCGGCGTCGGCGTCTTTGCCGGTCAGGCCCTGACGGATCAGGCTGACCAGGAACAAATGGTTGTCGGTGCCGCCGGACACTACATCGTAGCCACGTTTGATAAACACGCTGGCCATCGCCTGAGCGTTGTCGATCACTTGTTGCTGATAAGCCTTGAAGCCCGGCTCCAGCGCTTCCTTGAAGCACACGGCTTTACCGGCGATGACGTGCATCAGCGGGCCGCCCTGAGCGCCGGGGAAAACCGCAGCGTTGAGCTTCTTCTCGATCTCTTCGTTGGACTTGGCCAGGATCAAGCCGCCACGTGGACCGCGCAGGGTTTTGTGCGTGGTGGTGGTGACCACGTCGGCGTACGGCAGCGGGTTCGGGTACAGACCGGCGGCAACCAGACCGGCGACGTGGGCCATGTCGACGAAGAGCAGCGCGCCGACTTTGTCAGCGATCTGGCGGAAGCGTGGGAAGTCGAGGGTCTTCGAGTAAGCGGAAAAACCGGCGACGATCATTTTCGGCTTGGATTCGACGGCGAGACGCTCGACTTCGTCGTAATCGATCAGCCCGGTGTCGGTGTTGATGCCGTACTGCACGGCGTTGTAGAGCTTGCCCGAGGACGACACTTTGGCGCCGTGGGTCAGGTGACCGCCGTGGGCCAGGCTCATGCCGAGGATGGTGTCGCCCGGCTGGATCAGCGCCAGGTAAACGGCGCTGTTGGCCGACGAACCGGAGTGCGGCTGAACGTTGGCGTAATCGGCGCCGAACAGCTGCTTGGCGCGTTCGATGGCCAGTGCTTCGACTTTATCGACGTGCTCGCAGCCGCCGTAGTAGCGCTTGCCCGGATAACCTTCGGCGTATTTGTTGGTCAGGCCGCTGCCCTGGGCTTCCATTACGCGTTTGCTGGTGTAGTTCTCTGACGCGATCAGCTCGATGTGATCTTCCTGACGTTGCTCCTCGGCATTCATCGCCGCCAGCAGTGCATCGTCGTAACCCTGGATCTGGTCTTGCTTGCTGAACATCGCGTCTCTCCCAGCGGCATCTTTGCGCCATTCGTCTCGGTAAGGCACTGGCAATGATGGCAGTGCCCTTTGATGCCGATGGTATGACCGGCGCAGACAGCTCAAATGCCTGCGCGCGCCACGCAAAGGTGCGTTTACGACATGGCTGAGAATGACCCGAAGAATGCATCCCCCTGTAGGAGCTGCCGAAGGCTGCGATCTTTTGACTTTGATTTCCAAGATCAAAAGATCGCAGCCTTCGGCAGCTCCTACAGGGGTTATGCGAGCAACTGGCGGATGGCGAGCAGCAGGAGGAAATGCGCGGGGTAGAGGGCGTAAGCCCAGCGGCGCATTGGCGGTGGCTGGAGATGTCGCCCATGTCGCAACAGGAACACTCCGAGCATTGGCGCGAACAGACAGGTGGCGATGCCGAAAATGGCAACGCTATTACCGAAGATTGCCGATTCATACAGCACCTGCCACTGATTCGCTGCGAGACAAATCAATCCCGATAGCACGCTGAAATACCACGGACGGCGAAACACCAAGAGCATCACCAACGGCAACAGCACGCCGAAGAAGCCGAACATCAGTCGCTCCGGGAACACAGCGGCCAGCGCCAGTGCGGTGATACCCAACAATCGCGCCATGATCGTGGGGTCCTGCCACGCACGCGCCACGAGCAACCCCAGCGCCAGCGTCGGCAGCACATTCAGTGTATTGGGATCGGGAATGAACAGCCGGTACGGAATCTCGCTCACCAGGCTGAACAGCAACAACCAGCCCAGATACCGCCACTCCATTCTCCGCGATCCATCGCGCGAAAGATTCGCCGCCATCGCCAGACAAAACCACGGAAACGCCAACCGCCCCGGTACGTACAGCCAATCGGCGGAGAACCCGACATATCGCAGGTGATCGAGCAACATGCTCAACAGCGCCAGCCACTTGAGCAGATCCAGCGCGCCGTCGCGTTTAGTCAGGTGCATAATCGGCCTGCGTCCATGTAATGTTCTGACAGCGACATCCCGTGTGCTCCCCGGAAGATCTTCGGTAAAGTGCGCACCATCATTGACCACGAGCCTTCACAAGAGTCTCGACCACGGAAGCCGGCCATGACCGACAAGAGCCAACAATTCGCCAGCGACAACTACTCCGGTATCTGCCCTGAAGCCTGGGCTGCGATGGAGCAGGCCAACCACGGCCACCAGCGCGCTTATGGCGACGATGAATGGACCGCACGCGCGTCCGACCATTTCCGCAAACTGTTCGAAACCGACTGCGAAGTGTTCTTCGCCTTCAACGGCACCGCCGCCAACTCGCTGGCCCTGTCGTCGCTGTGCCAGAGTTACCACAGCGTGATCTGCTCGGAAACCGCTCACGTCGAAACCGACGAATGCGGCGCCCCGGAATTCTTCTCCAACGGCTCGAAACTGCTGATCGCCGGCACTGAAAACGGCAAGATCACCCCGCATTCGATCCGCGAAGTCGCGCTCAAGCGCCAGGACATCCACTACCCGAAACCGCGCGTGGTCACCCTGACCCAAGCCACCGAAGTCGGCAGCGTCTACACCCCGGAAGAAGTCCGCGCCATCAGCGCCACTTGCAAAGAACTGGGCCTGCACCTGCACATGGACGGCGCGCGCTTCTCCAACGCCTGCGCCTTCCTCGGCTGCTCGCCAGCGGATCTGACCTGGAAGGCTGGTGTCGATGTGCTTTGCTTCGGCGGCACCAAGAACGGCATGGCCGTGGGTGAAGCGATCCTGTTCTTCAACCACAAACTGGCGGAAGACTTCGACTATCGCTGCAAACAGGCCGGGCAGTTGGCGTCGAAAATGCGCTTCCTCTCGGCCCCGTGGGTCGGCATTCTCGAAACCGACGCCTGGCTGAAATATGCGCGCCACGCCAACCACTGCGCGCAATTGCTGGCAGAACTGGTCAGCGACATCCCCGGCGTCGAACTGATGTTCCCGGTGCAGGCCAACGGTGTGTTCCTGCAACTGTCGGAACCGGCCATCGCCGCCCTGACCGCGAAGAACTGGCGCTTCTACACCTTCATCGGCAAGGGCGGCGCACGCTTCATGTGCTCGTGGGACACCGAAGAAGAACGCGTCCGCGAACTGGCCCGCGACATCCGCGAAGTCATGTCCGCCTGACCTCAGGACTTACCAACATCCCCTGTGGCGAGGGGATTTATCCCCGATCGGCTGCGCAGCAGTCGTAAATCCTGAGAACGCGGTCTTACGGATAGATCGCATTCGTAGGTTTTGGGGCTGCTTCGCAACCCATCGGGGCGGTGCGACGTTTCGCTAAATCCCCTCGCCACAAAAGCCCCTCCCTCAAGCAATCTCAATGCCCTGCTTCTGCCCTGAAAGACTTGGTCTACATTGTCTGTCGAGCCCTTCGCTCACATAACAATAAGCAGGAGCATCGGCATGTCGTTACAAGGCAAAACCCTGTTCATCACCGGCGCCAGCCGTGGCATTGGCCGTGAGATTGCGCTGCGTGCCGCGAGGGACGGGGCCAATATCGTGATTGCGGCGAAGAGCGCCGAACCCCACGCCAAACTGCCCGGCACCATCCACAGTGTCGCCGCCGAAGTCGAAGCGGCGGGCGGCAAGGCCCTGGCATTGCAAGTGGATGTGCGTGATGAGGACGGCGTGCGCCGGGCACTGGCCCAGGCCAACGAGCATTTCGGCGCAATCGATGCGCTGGTGAACAACGCCGGGGCGATCAAGTTGACCGGTGTGCAACACATCGAACTCAAACGTTTCGACCTGATGCACCAGATCAACACCCGCGCGGTGCTGCTGTGCAGCCAGGCCGCCCTGCCCTATCTGAAAAAATCCACCGGGCACATTCTCAACCTGTCGCCACCGCTGAATCTGGCGAGCAAGTGGTTTGCACAGTTCAGCCCTTACACCGTGACCAAGTACGGCATGAGCATGCTGACGCTGGGGATGAGCGAGGAGTTTGCCGGTTACGGCATCAGCGTCAATTCGCTGTGGCCGCAGACGATGATTGCTACAGCGGCGATCGAGTTTCAGTTGGGGAATCGGGAGTCGTTCAAGCAGGCGCGAACGCCAGCGATCATGGCGGATGCGGCGTACGTGATTCTGGATAGCAGCGGGCGGCAGATGACCGGGCGGTTGTTGATTGATGAGGAAGTTTTGCGGGAGAGCGGTGTGACGGAGTTCGGTCAATATCGCTTTGATCGAGAAAGCGACGCGGCACTAATGCCGGATTTGTTCGTTGACTGAAAAGCCCCTCACCCTAGCCCTCTCCCGGAGGGAGAGGGGACTGAATGAGGGATATTTGAGAATTACGCCGACGTGAAACTGCTGTACCGAATCCACAATCGATAAGGTCTTTCAGGTCGATGTATAGCGCCAGACACCTCGGTCGGCCCCCTCTCCCTCTGGGAGAGGGCTGGGGTGAGGGGCAAGCCATACGCAAAAATTCACCCCACTCAGAAATCGATACGCACGTCACCCTTCGGCACACTGCAGCACGACAAAATAAACCCTTCGGCCTCGTCGTCCTCGGTAATCCCGCCGTTGTGCTCCATCTCCACCTCGCCCCCCAGCTTGAGCACCTTGCACGTCCCGCAAATGCCCATGCCGCAAGCTTTCGGAATCATCAAACCAAGCTTGGCCGCCGCCGCATGCACAGTCTCACCCGGGGCCACACGAATGCTCTTGCCGGACGAGGTGAACTCGACCTGATGCAGATCCGCCGCATCGATCTCCGGCGCATCCGCTGCCTGTTCGGCTTGCTCCACCGCATCGGCACGCGCTTCTGGTGGCGTCGCACCGAAGGATTCTTCGTGATAACGCGACATGTCATACCCGGCCACTTCCAGCAGGCGCTTGACCGCGTTCATGTACGGCGTCGGGCCGCAGCAGAATACTTCGCGCTCAAGGAAGTCCGGCACCATCAATTCGAGCATCTTGTGGTTCAGGTAACCGCGATAACCGGCCCATGGCTCACCCAAGCCATGCTTCTCGCAAATCAGATGCAGGCTGAAGTTGTCGATCCGCGACGCCATGTGCTCCAGCTCGCGGTGGTAAATGATGTCTTTCGGCGAGCGCGCGCTGTGGATAAAGGTCATGTCGACGTTGGCGTTGGTGTCGTAAAACCAGCGCGCCATCGACATGCACGGCGTGATACCGACGCCGCCGCTCAGATAGAGGACTTTCGGGCTCGGGAAGTCGATGGCATTGAACAGCCCGACCGGCCCGTGCACCGCCAATTCCTGCCCCTCGTGAAGCGTGTCGTGCAGCCAGTTCGAAACCTTGCCCCCCGGCACCCGTTTGATCGTCACCGAAAAGCTGTACGGCACCGACGGCGAACTGGAGATCGTGTACGAGCGCATGATCGGCTGGCCTTCGATTTCCAGCTCCAGGGTCACGAACTGCCCGGGCTTGAAGAAGAACAGGATCGGCTGGTCGGCCATGAAACAGAAGGTGCGCACGTCCCAGGTTTCCTGGATGACTTTGACGCAACGGACGATGTGTCGGCCATTGGCCCAGGTCTGGGTGGTGACCGGATTCAGGAAGCTGTTGGACATGCTGTTCTCCACGGCCGACTGTCGGCCTCATGTCGGCGATTCTGCGTATAGCGCGAACCGCCCGTTTACCTATCCGCGACATCGGCATACTTATCGCGACCAGCCCCCAACCACCGGGGGTTGCGCGTCGGGAACAGATTGCACCATGTCGCCCATGGATAAGGTTCCGCCCCGCGCCGGCCCCACACTCGCCCCAACACCAAGACAGCTTCTTTACACCTTGCGTAGCAACCGTTAGCAGCACACCTGATCAGCCACTTTTCGCCGGCCACGCAGATGGCCATGAGGATCACATCGATGGACGTCACCGCAAAAATCAGCCTGGGCGATCCGCTGGAACCCGCACGCAAGGCCACCGCACAAATGCTCCAGGAGCGTGAACGGACGTTTTCGCTGCCACAACCGTTTTACAGCGATGAACGACTCTTCGATATCGACATGCAGGAGATCTTCCAGAAAGAGTGGTTGATCGCCGGCATGACCTGCGAGATCCCGGCGAAAGGCAACTACCTGACACTGCAGATCGGCAAGAACCCGATCATCGTCATTCGTGGCGCCGAAGGCGTGGTTCATGCCTTCCACAACGTCTGCCGCCACCGCGGCTCGCGCCTGTGCACCAGCGAAAAGGGCAAAGTCGCAAAACTGGTCTGCCACTACCACCAGTGGACGTACGAGCTGGACGGGCGCCTGCTGTTCGCCGGCACCGAAATGGGCGCCGACTTCGATATGAAGCAGTACGGCCTGAAACCGGTGAACGTGAAGACTGCCGGCGGCTATATCTTTATCAGCCTGGCAGAGAATCCGCCGGCCATTGATGACTTCCTGTCGACGCTGAACCATTACATGGAACCGTACGACATGGAGAACACCAAGGTGGCGATCACCACCACCTTGATGGAAAAGGCCAACTGGAAACTGGTGCTGGAAAACAACCGCGAGTGCTATCACTGCAACGCGTCACACCCGGAGCTGCTGAAAACCCTGCTGGAATGGGACGACGTCACCGATCCGCGCGCCGATCAGGCGTTCAAGGATCACGTTGCTGCCTCTGCCGCTGCCTGGGAGGCCGAGAAGATTCCTTATGCCCACGCCAGTTTCGGCCTGCGCAACCGCATCGTGCGCATGCCGTTGCTCAAGGGCACCGTGTCGATGACCCTCGACGGCAAACAGGGCTGCGCGAAACTGATGGGCCGGATCAAGAACCCGGACCTCGGTTCGATGCGCATCCTGCACCTGCCGCACTCGTGGAACCACTGCATGGGCGACCACATCATCGTCTTCACCGTGTGGCCGATCAGCGCGCAGGAAACCATGGTCACCACCAAGTGGATCGTGCACAAGGATGCGGTTGAGGGTGTGGATTACGACGTCGAGCGCATGCGTCAGGTGTGGGATGCGACGAATGATCAGGATCGGCGTCTGGCTGAGGAGAACCAGCGCGGGATCAACTCGACGGCGTATCAGCCTGGGCCTTATTCGAAGACCTACGAATTTGGTGTGGTCAACTTTGTCGATTGGTACAGCGAGCGCTTGCTGAACAACCTTGGGGCTGAGCCTGCGCCTTACCTCAAAGGCGTCCCCGTCCAAGGCTAAAAGCATCGCTGGCAAGCCAGCTCCCACAGGGTTTTGCGGTGTACACATATATTGTGATCACCTGAAAACCTGTGGGAGCTGGCTTGCCAGCGATGGCATCCTCACATTCTGCTACGTTTCAATTGAACGAATTCTGATCAACCACCCCACACCCCATACCCACCACGCCCCACAGCCTTCCGCAAACAAGTTATCCACACACCCACCCACAGCAAATGGGGACAACTGTGGATGACTCGGAAAATATCCCACTGATTTGCAAAGAAAAACAGTGACTTATCCAGAAGGACGGTTTTGAAAACACAATGATCATTTTTTGATCAACAGCCTGCAAGCCACGCCATTCGTGGCGTTCAGCGGATGGCGAACACCTTATCCACAGAAGCACCAACAGAGATCGGGGGTAACTTTGCGCGTGCTGTGGAAAAACCCTGAAGACTGCGAAATACCGGGCTTTACAGGCAACTCATCGTGTCAAAAGCGTAAATTGATCATTTATTGAACAACTCTGTGAAAGCCACGTTTTATATAGCGCTCAGGGGTTAGCGAACATCTTATCCACAGAAGCGCCAACAGAGATCGGGGGTAACTTACGCAGTTATCCCGCAGAAAAATCCCATAAAAACCGTAACTTAGGTTGGTCGTTTTTTGATCTGAAGCCTGAAAGCCACAGTAGGCGTGGCTTGCAGCGAAGGGCGAACACGTTATCCACAGACTGACCAACAGCGATTGTGTGTAAACACTGTCCAGTGGATAACCGAAGGTTAAGCGCGGTGCATCAGATAGGCTTCCCCGGTCACCCGAATCAGCGGATGAGGCGTCACCTGGCAGGTTTTGATGATGCCGAAGCCATGGCGCTCATAGAATCGCCGTGCACCGGTGTTGGCCGCGTAGTCGATCAGGCTCAGGCCTTTAAGCGCCAACTGATCGGCACGCGCCTGGGCATGCTGGAGGAACTGCACGCCCAAGCCCATATTGCGCCAGCCCTCATACAGCGCCAGGCTGGAGATGTACAACGAATCCGGCACTTCCATATCGGCATACGGTGCCAGCACCGGATCGGTGGGCGGCGTTTGCTCGGGATCTTCGCGCATGACGTAGCTGTGCATCATGCCAACAACCTGACCTGCAGCCTCGGCGATCAGGCAGTTCTGCCAAGAGAAATCCACGTCGTCGCGGGCATAACGTCGCTCGCCGACATCCAGCAGCGCCTCCCCAGGCTCGGCCAACTGGCTCCAGATGTAATCCGAGGCGCCCTCCGAGGAAATCTGAAACAAACGCGCAATGTCGCGCGCATCCGTGCGCCGTGCAGGGCGAAACTCAACAGTCATTCACATTATTCCTATGGCAAACCCACCAACCTGTAGGAGCTGACGAGTGCAACGAGGCTGCGATCTTTTGATCTTGTTTTCAAAGATCAAAAGATCGCAGCCTCGTTGCACTCGTCAGCTCCTACAGAGATTTGGGGGGTGTCGGGTGTCAGCGGACGACACCTTCTTCGATGAGGAGTTTGAGGATGGCTTCGGCGCCGGCTTGTGGGGTGACGCCTTTGAGCACTTGTCCACCGCCGCCACTGGCTTTGGCGGTCGCGGCTTTCATGCGGTCGGCGCCGCTTTTGGCTTTGATCACTTTCAGGCGTTTAGGCCTTGGTTTGGCCGGTTGCAGGGTGGCGACAGACAGGAGTTCGTCGTCGACAACCTCGATGTCGTCTGCTTCCAATACGCCACGGCGCGCCGGGCCGTAGGCGCTCTGCCGAGGTTTCGGCGCAGCGTTATCCACAGTCGCCAGAAACGGCAGCTTCACCTTCAACCGTCGCCGCTGACCACGCGGCAAGGCTTGCAGCACCAGCGCCGAGCCGTCGTTGATCGACTCGACCTGCGCCAGCCCAACCACCAGCGGCCAACCCAGCCCTTCGGCCAACAGGAACGGCAACATCCCCGAACCTTCACCGGTTTCCGCCTGGCTGCCGGTCAGCACCACTTGCGCACCTGCATCACGCAGATACGCGGTCAATGCTGGCAAGGCATCGGCGCCAGCGGGCTGCTCCAGCACATGCATCTGCTCCAGGCCCATGCCCAGATAGGCGCGCAACGCCGGTTCCGCCACGTCGCCGGCGTGCAGCACTTGCAGGTTATCCCCAGCCAGTTGCAGGCCCAGCTCCACGGCGCGCGCGTCCTGGTCGGCGCGACGCGGGCGGCCGGAAGTCGGGTGGGCGCCGATTGAAACCAGACTGATAACTTTCGTGTTCATCGCGTTTCCTTAGGCCGCATCGCGCTTGGATTCATTGCGGTAAGCCGAAACGGCTTCGATCAACGCTTGCAGAATCGCCGCGCTCTCGCCGATCACCGAGAGGTCGGCACGCTTGATCATGTCGCATCCCGGGTCAAGGTTGATCGCCACCACCTTGTCGCAGGCGCCAATACCTTGCAGATGCTGGATCGCCCCGGAGATACCCACAGCCACATAGACCCGTGCGGTAACCCAAGTGCCGGACGCGCCGACCTGGCGATCACGGGCCATGAAGCCGTCATCGACGGCAACCCGCGAGGCGCCTTCTGTAGCACCGAGCGCCGCCGCCGTTGCGTGGAACAGCTGCCAGTCCTTGACGCCGTTGCCGCCGGAGAAAATGAATTCGGCTTCGGCCATCGGAATCGCCGCCGGGTCCACTGCTACCGCACCGAGATCTTCGATCCGCGACAGGCTGCGCGCGACGCTTGTGGATAACTCTACCGGCAAGGCTTCATGGCGGGTTTCGCTGACCGGCTCGGCGCATTCGGCGGCAGCCAGAATCAACCGCGCAACCGGCCGGGCAAGGTCTTGCAGCCCAGCGCCGGCGCGGCCGATGCACTCTTGATCCTTGACCTGCCAGACCCGTGTGGCCGGGCGCTCGCCGAGTGCCGCCGCAAAGCGTCGGCCGAGTTCGCCGCCACCGCTGCGACTGTCCGGCAGCAGCCAGTGACGCGGGTTGAACTGGTTATCCACAGCACGCAGACCCTGTACCCGTTGCTCCGGTGCATAACCGCTGAATTCTTCACCTTCGAGCACCAGCAAGCGATCCACCCCGGCAGTGGCGAAAGCGTTTTCCTTGTGCTCGCCAAAGACCACCGCCAATACTGCGCCGTCCTGGCCCGCGAGTTGATGGGCAAGGCCAAGCAAATCGCGGTCGTGGCTGCTTAAGCGGCCACCGACCATGTCCGGCACCACGCTGATGAAGAACGCCGGGGCCGGCACTTGATGCAGCGGCAATTGCACTTCCACAGCGGCCGAACGTTTGACCGCCCCGCCCTGTTGCGCGCCGCTGCGATCGATCCGCTTGATGCCGTTGGGGCCGATAAAACCGATGCCGTGCAGATTCTTGCGAAGGATGCCGTTCGGCCCCATCCAGCTGTGTTGCGCCGGTTGCATCGCCGCATGCAACGGGTGCAGGCGGTTACGCGCAATCCATTCGGCGCGCGGGTCGCGGCGGATAATATCGCTCATCAGTGGGCCTCCGCAGGTTCACGTTTGGCCGGGGTCGCAGGCTTGCTCGGCGCGGCGTCTTCGAGCAGCGCATCGGCGACCAGTTCGGCGATGTCCTTGATCAGCGGACGCGGTTCGACCACGCCTTCGAGCATCGCCGTGCACTGTGGACAACCCACGGCTACCAGTTCGGCGCCGGTCTCGCGGATGTCTTCCATGCGCATGTCGGGAATCCGCTGCTTGCCCGGAATGTCAGTGATCGGCGCCCCGCCACCGCCGCCGCAGCAGCGCGAACGGAAGCCGGAACGTTGCATCTCTTTGACTTCGATGCCGAGCGCACGCAGCACTTCACGCGGCGCTTCGTACTCGCCGTTGTAGCGACCGAGGTAGCACGGATCGTGATAGGTCACGCTATTGCCTTTGTGCTGTCCGAGATTCAGCGCGCCGGCCTGAATGATTTCCGCCATGTAGGTGCTGTGGTGCTGCACCAAGTAGTTGCCGTCGAACGCGCCGTACTCGTTTTTCAGCACGTGAAAGCTGTGCGGATCGCAGGTGACGATGCGGTTGAAGCTGTATTTGCCCAGGGTCTGGATGTTGCGTTTGGCGAGCAACTGGAAGGTTGCTTCGTCGCCCAAACGGCGGGCCACGTCACCGCTGTCACGTTCTTCGAGACCGAGCACGGCGAAGTCGATTTTCGCCGCTTTCAGCACTTTGACGAAGGCGCGCAGGGTGCGCTGGTTGCGCATGTCGAACGCACCGTCGCCAACCCAGAACAGCACGTCGGTGGATTTCTTTTCGCTGAGCAGATTGAGATTCAAATCCGCCGCCCAGTTCATCCGCCCGCCCGGGGCAAAACCACCGGGGTTGTCAGTAGCGATGAGATTTTCGAGGACTTCGGCGCCCTTGTTCGGCGTCGCGCCTCTTTCCAGGGTCAGGTGACGGCGCATGTCGACGATGGCGTCGACGTGCTCGATCATCATCGGGCATTCCTCGACGCAGGCGCGGCAGGTGGTGCACGACCACAGGGTTTCGGCGTCGACCAGACCGTTGACGATTGGTTGATGCGGATTGCCTGAGTGTTCGCCAATGGGTTTGCCGGGATACGGGCTGCCGGCGAATTTTGCATCGGTGCCGCCCGCGAGGCCGACGACCATATCCTGAATCAGTTTTTTCGGGTTCAGCGGCTGGCCGGCGGCGAAGGCCGGGCATGCAGCTTCGCACTTGCCGCACTGCACGCAGGCGTCAAAACCGAGCAACTGGTTCCAGGTGAAATCCTTGGGTTTTTCCACCCCCAGTGGTGCGTTCGGATCGTTCAGATCCAGCGGCTTCAAACCGGTGGAACGACCGCCGCCAAAACGTTCGGCGCGACGGTGCCAAGCCAAGTGCAAAGCACCGGCGAAGGCGTGCTTCATCGGCCCGCCCCAGGTCATGCCGAAGAACAGTTCCGACACGCCCCACAACACGCCGATCCCGAGGATGCCCGCGAGCACCCAGCCACCGAAGTTCTCCGGCAGGATTCCAGCCACCGGCAAGGTCAGCAGGAAGAACGACGCCGAGAACGCCAGCAGGCTTTTCGGCAGGCGCATCCACGGGCCTTTCGACAGCCGCGCTGGCGGGTTGCGCCGACGCAGATAAACGAAGATCGCGCCGACGAACATCACCGCCGTCATCAGCAGCAAGGCGTAACCGAGAATGCGGTTATGCAGGCCAAAACCGTGCACCAGCAGCGCCAGCACAATCGACGCCACCGCACCGCCGGCCGTGGCCACGTGGGTGTTGGCGATGTATTTGTCCCGCGCGACGACATGGTGCAAATCGACCATGTAACGCTTGGGCATGGCGAGCAGGCCGCCGATCAGATCGACCTTCGAGGCCCGGCCCCGGCGCCACATGGCCACCCGCCGCAACGCGCCGAGGACACCAAGGCCGATAGCTGCGAACAACAGGATTGGAAGAAGGGTGTTCAACATGGTGAAGCTCCCACCAGTACAACCTGGAGAAACACGGCGTTCAATGATCGTTCCCACGCTCTGCGTGGGAATGCATCCCGGGACGCTCCGCGTCCCAAGCGGACGCAGAGCGTCCATTGCGGCATTCCCACGCAGAGCGTGGGAACGATCGGTTCACTAGCCCTTAGAAATCCTTGCACAACCGCAACGCGTCATAGATCGCGGCGTGGATGTTGCGCTGCGCCACGCAGTCGCCGATGCGGAACAGCAAGTAGCCGTCGCCCGTCTCGCTCAGCGATGGTTGCGGCTGGATCGCGAACAACGCTTCGACGTCGATCTGGCCCTTGTTACGCGAACCCTCTTTGAGCGCGTAGTAGATTTCCTCATCCGGACGCACGCCGTTCTCCACCACCACCTGGTCGACCACCCGTTCCTCTTTGGCGCCGGTGTATTCGTTTTCCAGTACCGCGACCAGTTTGTCGCCTTCGCGGTAGACCTTTTCCAGCATCATGTCGCCGGTCATGATCACTTCTTTCGGGTACATGCTGCGGTAGTATGTCGGGAACGACGTACCGCCGATGGCCACGCCCGGTTTGATGTCGTCGGTGACGATCTCGACCTGGCTGCCCTTGTCGGCGAGGAAGTCGGCAACCGACATCCCGGTGAACTCGCAGATGGTGTCGTAGACCAGCACGTTCTTGCCCGGCGCAACCTTACCGTCGAGCACGTCCCAACTGCTGACCACCAGCCCTTCGGCAGCGCCCCAGTGTTCGTTCTGTTCCAGATACGGATGCCCGCCGACCGCCAGCACCACTACGTCCGGACGCAAGTCCATGATGGTGTCGGCATCAGCCGCCGTGCCCAGTCGCAGATCGACTTTCAGCCGCGCCAGTTCCAGCTGGAACCAGCGGGTGATGCCGGCGATCTGGTCGCGCTGCGGTGCTTTCGAGGCGGTGGTGATTTGCCCACCGATGAATTCTTTCTTCTCGAACAGGGTCACGTCTTGGCCACGCTCGGCGGCAACGCGTGCCGCTTCCATCCCGGCAGGGCCGGCACCGACGATCACCACTTTGCGTTTCGGCCCGGTGGATTTCTCGATGATGTGCGGCACGCCCATGTATTCACGGGAGGTCGCGGCGTTCTGGATGCACAGCACGTCCAGACCTTGGTACTGACGGTCGATGCAATAGTTGGCGCCGACACACTGCTTGATCTGGTCGATCTGGCCCATCTTGATCTTGGCGATCAGGTGCGGGTCAGCGATGTGCGCGCGGGTCATGCCGACCATGTCGACGTAGCCGCCTTCAAGAATCCGCGTAGCCTGGTTCGGGTCCTTGATGTTCTGTGCGTGCAGCACCGGCACCTTGACCACTTCCTTGATCCCGGCGGCCAGATGCAGGAACGGCTCCGGTGGATAACTCATGTTCGGAATCACGTTGGCCAGGGTGTTGTGGGTGTCACAACCCGAGCCGACGACGCCGATGAAATCGAGCATGCCGGTGTCGTCGTAATACTTGGCGATCTGCTTCATGTCCTCGTGGGACAAACCGTCCGGGTGGAACTCGTCACCGCACAGACGCATGCCCACGCAAAAATCGTCACCGACCTCGGCGCGCACGGCTTTCAGCACTTCCAGACCGAACTTCATCCGGCCTTCGAAGGTGCCGCCCCATTCGTCGGTACGCTTGTTGACGCGCGGGCTCCAGAACTGGTCGATCATGTGCTGGTGCACCGCCGACAGTTCAACGCCGTCAAGACCACCGGCCTTGGCCCGGCGCGCGGCCTGGGCGTAGTTGCCGATGACCCGCCAGATTTCTTCCGGCTCGATGGTTTTGCAGGTGGCGCGGTGCACCGGCTCACGGATCCCCGACGGCGACATCAGGGTCGGCCAGTTGAAGCCGTCCCAGCGCGAGCGCCGGCCCATGTGGGTAATCTGAATCATGATCTTGGCGCCATGCTTGTGCATGGCGTCGGCCAGATTCTGGAAGTGCGGGATGATCCGGTCGGTCGACAGGTTGACCGAGCTCCACCATTCCTGCGGGCTGTCGATGGCGACCACGGAGGAGCCGCCACAGATCGCCAGGCCGATGCCGCCCTTGGCTTTCTCTTCGTAATACTTGACGTAGCGGTCGGTGGTCATGCCACCGTCAGTCGCGTAGACCTCGGCGTGTGCGGTGCTGAGCACGCGGTTGCGGATGGTCAGTTTGCCGATCTGGATCGGCTGGAACATTGCTTCGAAAGCCATGGCGGGTTCCTCGACTTACAACGGCTTGACGGTGAACAGGCCGTCGTCGTGGCCTTCTTCGGAGCCACCGTAGACTTGCTCGGCAACCGTGCGAATCTTGCTGCCGCGCGCCTCAAGAATCTGGTCCATGGCCCCGGCAAACCAGCCGGTGAACATGTAGTCGACCTTGCGTCCGACCTTGCCGTACACATAGACGAATGCCGAGTGTTCGAGCTTGACGCTGGCGGTGCCTTTGTCGAGGTCGATGTCCTGGATCTTGAACAGGCCCCAGCCGCGTTGCGACAGGCGTTTCATGTAGTGCTCGAACACCGCGACGCCTTCCAGGCCGTGGCATTCGGCTTCTTTTTCGCACCAGTGCCAGGCGGACTTGTAGCCGGCCTTGTAGAGGATCTCGGCGTAGGCGTCAGCGCCCAGCACTTCCTCGATGCCCATGTGGTTATTGACGAAGAAATGCCGTGGCACGTAGAGCATCGGCAGGGCGTCGGAGGTCCAGACACCGGTCTCGCTGTCGACTTCGATGGGCAATTGCGGGGCGATCTTGGCCATGGAAACTTAACTCCAGAAAAATTTTAGATTCAGTGTTGGCCGCGGCCCTCACCCCAGCCCTCTCCGAGAGGGAGAGGGAGCAGATCGGCGGCGGTCTTGAGTAAGCGTTACTCGCCCCAGACGTCTTTCAGGACGTTGACCCAGTTCTCACCCATGATCTTGCGCACCACGCGCTCGGGATGGCCGCGCTTGAGCAGGGTTTCGGTCAGGTTCGGGAACTCGCCGACGGTGCGGATGCCCAGCGGGTTGATGATCTTGCCGAAGCTGGTCAGACGGCGGGCGTAGCCCTTGTCATGGGTCAGGTATTCGAAGAAGTCCTGACCGTGACCCTGGGTGAAGTCGGTGCCAATGCCGATGGCGTCTTCGCCGACGATGTTCATCACGTATTCGATCGCTTCGGCGTAGTCGTCGATGGTCGAATCGATGCCCTTGGCGAGGAACGGCGCGAACATGGTCACGCCGACAAAACCGCCGTGGTCGGCAATGAACTTCAGTTCTTCATCGGACTTGTTGCGCGGGTGCTCTTTGAGACCCGACGGCAGGCAGTGGGAATAGCACACCGGTTTTTTCGATTCGAGGATGACTTCTTCAGAAGTCTTGGAACCGACGTGGGACAGGTCGCACATGACGCCGACGCGGTTCATCTCGGCAACGATTTCACGACCGAAGCCCGACAGGCCGCCGTCACGCTCGTAGCAACCGGTGCCGACCAGGTTCTGGGTGTTGTAGCACATCTGCACGATGCCAACGCCGAGCTGCTTGAACACCTCGACATAGCCGATCTGATCTTCAAAGGCGTGGGCATTCTGGAAGCCGAAGAGGATGCCGGTCTTGCCCTGCTCCTTGGCTTTGCGGATGTCGGCGGTGGTGCGCACCGGCATCACCAGGTCGCTGTTTTCGCGGATCAGCTTCTGGCTGGCGGCAATATTGTTCACGGTCGCCTGAAAGCCTTCCCACACCGACACAGTGCAGTTGGCTGCCGTCAGACCGCCCTTGCGCATGTCTTCAAACAGCTCGCGGTTCCATTTGGCAATGATCAGACCGTCGATAACGATGCTGTCGGCGTGTAATTCGGCTGGGCTCATCAGGCGTCCCCTTATTGGCGATTCATGCGCCGAATCGTCTGCCGGCGCTTTGGGGCCAGCATATGCCTCGGTGCCGGGGCGACCGGGTGCAAAAACGACAGGGGAATTGCCGAAAGCGTCAATCCGCGACAAAGGGTCGCCAGCCGCTCCGATCAGCTACCTGTTCAAGCCCGCAAGCTTGAGCCAGAATCTCCGGCATCTTGGAAACACCACTGGATTAGAGCGGCGACAACAATGAAATCGATCTTCCTGGCTTTGGCACTGATTGCGACCGGCGTACACGCCGCCGAAGAGTCCGACAACAACCCCTGCGACGCCGTCGAAAACGACGTCCAGACCCTGGAATGCTCGACCTACAGCCGCACGACCGCCGAAGACCTGCTCAAGGACAACTACGCCAGCCTGACCGAACGCATGCAGACGGCGTATGGCAAAAATGCGACGCAATTGGCGGACATCACTGCCAAGATCAAGACGGCTCAGCAGCAGTGGCTGAAGACGCGGGACGCGGATTGCGCGGTGGAGGCGTTCCCGGCCACTGCTGGCAGCAAGGCGTTTACGATTGCGCAGAATGACTGCGTGGCGCGGATGAGTGATGAGCGGTCGGAGTTTTTGGAGTCGATTGGGCAGGAATAGTCCTTAAACTCGGAGGAAAATTGGAACCGCTTTTTGCTTTCACCGCGTGAATCTCCTCTTCTTACGGAAAATACCGACATCGCCTACGCCTATTGCGTGAAAGCCTCGATCTACGGGCCTTTCACGCAATATGCTGACAACAGTTCTTGATTGGCCGCCTTTAAAATATAAGCAAAGATTCGCGAATCTTATAAAAGACTTATATTCTTCCATGAACAGCATCCACTGGACACGAAAGGCCGTTAAGCAACTCTTGAAATTGCACTCCGTGCATCAGGTACAGGTTCGAGATGCCATTACGGCGCTTACCAACATGCCTGATGTAGGCAATGTCAAAGCACTGATTGGCCATGACTACGCCTACCGCCTGCGTGTCGGCACTTATCGAGTCATGTTCGACTGGGATGGCGCAATCAAAGTGGTCAGTATTCAAGAGGTCAAAAAACGCGATGAACGCACCTACTGACATCCAAATCATCAACGACGCAGAGGGCAACCCAGCCTTCGTGGTCATTCCATACGCGCAATACGTTGCGCAAAAAATGCAGCCCGATCTGATCCCCCATGAGGTGGTTAGCCGCATGGTCGACGGGGCGACACCGATCCGTGCCTGGCGCGAGCACCTCAACCTGACTCAGGAAGAAGTCGCCAAACGCATGGGCATTTCGCAACCGGCGTTTGCCCAGCAGGAAACCGTCGCCAAGCCTCGCAAGGCTACGCGTGAGAGAATTGCAGCGGCGTTCGGCATCACCGCCAATCAGCTTGAGCTGTAAGCTGTCCTCTTCACTTCAAGGAATTCCCCATGAACATCTGCGGCATTGAAATCAAAGGCAGCGAAGCGATCATCGCCGTGGCCGCTCTCGACGGTTCGGCCTTGAGCCACGTTCCCCTCGCCACCAAGAAAATCGCCCTCGAAGAGGATGACGAAGCGGCCAACGTGAAGTTGTTCGCGGCGCAGGTGGCGTCGTTTGTGCGGGAGAATTCGGTTGACCGGATTGCGATCAAGAAGCGCAGCAAGAAGGGTGAGTTTGCCGGTGGGCCGACGACATTCAAGATTGAAGGGATTTTCCAGTTGCTCGATGGCTGCGAGGTGACGTTGTTGTCGCCGCAGACGATCAATGCGCAGGCGAAGAAGCACAATTTTGAACTGCCGGGGACGTTGAACAAGTATCAGCATGAGGCTTATAAGGCGGCGTGTTCGGCGTTGGTGAAGAAGTAACCCGATTCCCGAAATCACCTTGGAACCTGTGGGAGCGGGCTTGCCCGCGATGGCGGTGTGTCAGGCAATAACACTGTTGGATGTGCTGGCCTCATCGCGGGCAAGCCCGCTCCCACAGGGTTCTAGGGTGTTGCTGAAACCACTCAGGCCTGGGCGGTACGCCGGTCTTCGCGCGGGCAGCGGGCGAAGCGGGCGCGGTAGCTGCGGGTGAAGTACGACGGGGATTCGAAGCCGCAGGCGATGCTGACTTCGAGCACGCTCATATCGGTCTGGCGCAGTAGCTGCCGGGCCTTTTCCAGGCGCAGGCGCAGGTAAAAATTGCTCGGCGTATCGTTCAGATGCAGCCGAAACAACCGTTCCAGTTGCCGCCGCGTCACCTTGATCGATTCTGCCAATTGCAGCGTGGTCAACGGCGGTTCGCTGTGCTGCTCCATCTCGCCGATCACTTGCACCAGTTTCTTGTTGCTGATGCCGTAACGCGTGGCGACTTCCATGCGCTGGTGGTCTTTGCGCGGACGAATGCGCCCCAGCACGAATTGTTCGCTGACCTGAATCGCCAGTTGCGGGCCATGGGCCTGGGCGATCAGATCGAGCATCAAATCGATGGACGCGGTGCCGCCCGCCGAGGTGATGCGCCGACGGTCGATCTCGAACAGCTCCTGAGTGACGCTGAGCTGCGGATAAGATTCCTTGAACGCGTCGATGGCTTCCCAGTGCAGGGTCAGGCGATGGCCATCGAGCAGGCCCGCTTCAGCGAGGACAAAGCTGCCGGTGTCGATGGCGCCGAGGGTCACGCCATCGTTATCCAGCCGCCGTAACCAATGTTGAAGGGTTGGTGTGGCGAACTTCAGCGGCTCAAACCCGGCCACCACCAACAGCGTCGCGCCTTTCTTCAACGGCTCCAGCGCCGCATCGGCGTTAACCGACATGCCGTTACTCGCCAGCACCGCCCCGCCATCGGCACTCAACACATGCCAGCGGTACAACTCGCCACGAAAGCGGTTGGCCACGCGCAGCGGTTCGATCGCAGAAATAAAGCCGATGGCGGAGAACCCCGGCATCAGCAGAAAGTAGAAATCCTGGGACATGTGCGCACTCGATTCGCGGGTAACGAGAGGGAGGGTAGCGTGGCTCGTTGATACGCCGATTGTCGTCGGCGTTCAAGGGCACAGGTCGCTACAGTGCAAATGCCAGTCGCCGCAGTGCGCTTTCATGGGCGTATAGCTGCGTAACTTTGCATCACCGGCACGACAGATGCCGGAACTCACAATAACGACCTGCCGAGGAACCCGACATGAAACGACTGATCAGCAGCTGTGTTCTTGCACTCAGCGGTACCGCTTTCTTGAGCGCCAGCGTCATGGCGGCCGACCCGGCAACGTGCCAGAACGTACGCATGGGCGTGGTCAACTGGACCGACGTGATCGCCACCAGTGCCATGACCCAGGTCCTGCTCGACGGCCTCGGCTACAACACCAAACAAACCAGCGCGTCCCAGCAAATCATCTTCGCCGGGATTCGCGATCAGCGCCTCGACCTGTTCCTCGGTTACTGGAACCCGCTGATGACGCAGACCATCACCCCGTTCGTCGATGCCAATCAGGTCAAAGTTCTTGAAGCACCAAGCCTGAAAGACGCTCGCGCGACCCTCGCGGTACCGACTTATCTGGCGGACAAAGGCCTGAAAACCTTTGCCGACATCGCCAAATTCGAAAAAGAACTGGGCGGCAAAATCTACGGCATCGAGCCTGGCTCGGGCGCCAACACGCAGATCAAGGCAATGATCGCCAAGAACCAGTTTGGCCTCGGCAAGTTCCAGTTGGTCGAGTCCAGTGAGGCCGGCATGCTCGCCGCCGTCGATCGCGCCGTGCGCCGCAAAGAGGCCGTGGTGTTCTTCGGCTGGGCGCCGCACCCGATGAACGTCAACGTCAAAATGACCTATCTGACCGGCAGCGATGACGCCCTCGGCCCGAACGAAGGCATGGCCACGGTGTGGACCGTCACCGCACCGAAATACGCCGAGCAGTGCCCGAACGTTGGCCGTCTGCTGACCAACCTGACGTTCACTGCCGAGGACGAGAGCCGGATGATGCAGCCGCTGCTCGACCACAAGGACGCTTTCGAATCGGCCAAGCAATGGCTCAAGGATCACCCCGAAGACAAGCAGCGCTGGCTCGAAGGTGTGACTACTTTCGATGGCAAACCGGCCGCTGAAAACCTCCAGCTGACCAGCAAATAACTCACCCCGAATCAACGCTCCGCAGCCCCGAAAAGGGCTGCGGACAGACCCATCACGCCTGAAGGAAACCGCACCATGAACCACGACGTCATCATCACCTGCGCACTCACCGGTGCTGGCGACACGACCGCCAAGAGCCCACACGTGCCAGTCACCCCGAAACAAATCGCTGCGGCGGCCGTTGAAGCGGCCAAGGCCGGCGCCACGGTTGTGCACTGCCATGTGCGCGATCCGCAGACCGGCAAGTTCAGCCGTGACGTGGCGCTGTACCGCGAAGTGATGGAGCGCATCCGCGAGGCCGACGTCGACATCATCGTCAACCTCACCGCCGGCATGGGCGGCGACCTCGAAATCGGCGCTGGCGAGAACCCGATGGAGTTCGGCCCGAACACCGACCTGGTCGGCCCGCTGACCCGTCTGGCGCACGTAGAAGAATTGCTCCCGGAAATCTGCACCCTCGATTGCGGCACCCTGAATTTCGGCGATGGCGACACCATTTACGTCTCGACGCCGGCGCAATTGCGTGCCGGCGCCAAGCGCATTACCGAGCTGGGCGTGAAGGCTGAGCTGGAAATTTTCGATACCGGACATCTGTGGTTTGCCAAGCAGATGATCAAGGAAGGTTTGCTCGATAACCCGCTGTTCCAGCTGTGCCTGGGTATTCCTTGGGGCGCGCCGGCGGATACCACGACGATGAAGGCCATGGTCGATAACTTGCCCGCCGACGCAGTGTGGGCCGGGTTTGGGATTGGCCGGATGCAGATGCCGATGGCGGCGCAAGCGGTGTTGCTTGGCGGCAACGTGCGGGTCGGGCTGGAAGACAACTTGTGGCTGGACAAAGGCGTGCTGGCGACCAATGGCCAATTGGTTGAACGCGCCAGCGAAATCCTCAGCCGCCTCGGCGCCCGCGTCCTGACCCCGGCGGAAGGTCGCAAGAAAATGGGCCTGACCCAGCGCGGTTAACCCTCAGCTCAAAAAATGGGCTCTGACTGCCCCCCAAATTTCACCTGTAGGAGCTGCCGAAGGCTGCGATCTTTTGATCTTGTTTTTTAAGATCAAGATCAAAAGATCGCAGCCTTCGGCAGCTCCTACAGGGATTACTTTCCACGGGAAAATTCCTATGAGCTTTATCACCGAAATCAAAACCTTCGCCGCGCTGGGCAGCGGTGTCATCGGCAGTGGCTGGGTGGCACGTGCGCTGGCCCATGGGCTGGATGTCGTGGCCTGGGACCCGGCGCCCGGCGCTGAAGCAGCGCTGCGCAAACGCGTGGCCAATGCCTGGGGTGCGCTGGAGAAAAACGGTCTGGCGCCGGGTGCTTCGCAGGATCGTCTGCGCTTTGTCGCGACCATCGAAGAGTGCGTGCGTGATGCCGATTTCATTCAGGAAAGCGCCCCGGAACGTCTGGAGCTGAAACTCGATCTGCACAGCAAAATCAGCGCAGCGGCCAAGCCGAATGCGTTGATTGGTTCGAGCACTTCGGGGCTGTTGCCGAGCGAGTTTTACGAGAGTTCGACAAACCCGGAACGCTGCGTGGTCGGCCACCCGTTCAACCCGGTTTACCTGTTGCCGCTGGTGGAAGTGGTCGGAGGCAAAAACACTGCGCCGGAAGCCGTGCAGGCAGCGATGAAAGTCTACGAATCCCTCGGCATGCGTCCGTTGCACGTGCGCAAGGAAGTACCGGGGTTCATCGCCGACCGCTTGCTTGAAGCGCTGTGGCGTGAGGCGCTGCATTTGGTCAACGACGGTGTCGCGACCACTGGCGAGATAGACGATGCGATCCGTTTTGGTGCTGGATTGCGCTGGTCGTTCATGGGCACGTTCCTGACTTATACGCTGGCCGGTGGTGATGCAGGTATGCGCCACTTCATGTCGCAATTCGGCCCAGCATTGCAGTTGCCGTGGACCTATCTGCCGGCGCCGGAACTGACTGACAAGTTGATTGATGATGTGGTCGAAGGCACCAGTGATCAACTCGGTCGGCACAGCATTTCGGCGCTGGAACGCTATCGTGATGATTGCCTGCTGGCGGTGCTGGAGGCGGTGAAGACCACCAAGGAAAAGCACGGGATGAGTTTCAGCGAATAGGCCGTTTAATGATCGTTCCCACGCTCTGCGTGGGAATGCAGCCCGGGTCGCTCCGCGTCCCAGAAGCGTGACGCAGAGCGTCACAAGAGGCGTTCCCACGCAGAGCGTGGGAGCGATCGCGTCAGGAGAAAACATGCCCCACCTCACCACCTACCAAACCAGAATCATCCCCGACTGGGTCGACTACAACGGCCACCTGCGCGATGCCTTCTACCTGCTGATTTTCAGCTACGCCACCGATGCCCTGATGGATCGCCTCGGCATGGACAGCAACAACCGCGAAGCCAGCGGCCACTCGCTGTTCACCCTCGAGCTGCACCTCAACTATCTGCACGAAGTGAAGCTCGATACCGAAGTCGAAGTACGCACGCAAATCATCGGCCACGACAGCAAACGCCTGCACCTCTATCACAGCCTGCACAAGGTCGGTGACGATCAGGAACTGGCCGGCAACGAGCAAATGCTCCTCCACGTCGACCTCGCCGGCCCACGTTCGGCACCGTTCAGCGCCGACACCTTGAGCCGTCTACAAAGCATCGTCACCGAGCAAAAAGACTTGCCCGCGCCCGCTTACATCGGCCGCGTCATCGCGCTGCCACTCGCCAGGTAATCCATTGATCGCAAGGAGCCGCCATGAACACCGCTGCCGCTGTTGCCGACTTCCGTACTTATCCGTTGATCAGCGCGCTAAGCGGCGTGCAGAGCCTGGCGGATCGCGTGGCCATTGAATGGGCTGACGGTCGCATCAGCCCGTTTCACCACGTTTGGTTACGGGACAATTGCCCGTGTGAACGTTGCGTCTACAACATTACCCGTGAGCAGGTTTTCGAGATTGTCGACGCCGCTGAAGATCTGAAACCCGCAGCCGCAAACATCGATACAGACGGCTGCCTGAGCATCGACTGGCAGGACGGCCACCTCAGCCGTTTCGATCCGGGCTGGTTGCGCGCACACGCCTACGACGACGATTCCCGCGCCGAACGATTGGCCGGCAAACCGAAACCCTATCTGTGGCGCAGCGATTTGCAGTTGCCGGTGTTCGAGTACGCGGCGTTGATGAATGACAACGCCGCCCTGCTGCAATGGATGCTCGCCATCCGCGACATCGGCCTGACGCAAGTGCGTGGCGTGCCCACCGAGCCCGGTTCGCTGACGCTCATTGCCCAACGTATTTCGTTCATCCGCGAGAGCAACTTCGGCGTGCTGTTTAACGTGCAATCGAAGGCCGATGCCGACAGCAATGCCTACACCGCTTTCAACCTGCCATTGCACACCGACCTGCCCACTCGCGAGCTGCAACCGGGGCTGCAATTACTGCATTGCCTGGTGAATGACGCCGAGGGCGGCGAGAGTATTTTTGTCGACGGTTTCGCGATTGCCGATGCGTTGCGCAGCGAAGATCCGGCGGCGTTTCAGGCGTTGTGTGAAATCCCCGTGGAGTTTCGCAACAAGGATCGGCATAGCGACTATCGCTGCCTGGCGCCGATCATGGCTTTGGATGCTCTGGGCAGGGTCGCCGAGATTCGCATGGCGAACTTTTTGCGCGGGGCGTTTGAGACGTCGGTGGAACAGATGCCGTTGTTGTATCGGGCGTATCGGCGGTTTATTGCGATGACCCGCGAGCCGCGGTTTCGGCTGATGCAGCGGCTCAATCCCGGTGAGTTGTGGTGCTTTGATAACCGCCGCACGTTGCATGCGCGCAATGCGTTTGATCCGGCCACGGGGGCGCGGCATTTTCAGGGCTGCTATATCGACCGGGATGAGTTGTTGTCGCGGATCCTCGTGTTGCAAAGATAGACCGCGTCATCGTTCATCGCGGGCAAGTCGAATCGTCGCACCGCCGCTCCCACAGGGTTCGGTGGCGTTTCACAAATATGCGACCAGACTCGAAACTTGTGGGAGCTGGCTTGCCAGCGAAGACGTCGGCAGGAACAACAAATCTCTAACTGATTCACAGCCAAAAAAAGCCCCGGTGCAAGCCGTGACAGGATCGGGGCGCAAGCTACTGTTGAGGAGCTGCCGTGCGAGGGTGACCAAACCTTCGTGAAGCGAGCTTGCGCCAGTGTGCCCACTCCCCTTGTTGACGAGTTAGCCGAAAACGACCTGTTCATAGTCGTCGCAGCCACACAGACAAAACGCCCTTGCCGTGCCCGCCCCAGCCTTACAGAATCGAAGCAAGACCTCCGTTGCCACAGAAGGATTTGCGTGATGATGTACGCCGATTTGATTGACCAGGAAGATCTGTTGGGCCAGCTCAAGGCGTTGGGTATTCAAGTACCCAGTGGCACGACCGCCGAGCAGGCTTGCGAGTGCGCGGTGCGCGGTCTGGATAATGTTCGCGCGTTTGAACTGCGCAAGATGGTCAAGGACATGTATACCAGCGGCGCCAGCATCCAGCCGGCGGTGCGGCAGGCGATCGACAAACAGTTGTTGCCGGCCTTGGCGGATTTCCAACAGAACCACATCGCCTGACAGGACGCCATCGCTGGCAAGCCAGCTCCCACAGGATCGGTGCGGTACACAAATGTTGTGTTCGCCCGGATCACTGTGGGAGCTGGCTTGCCAGCGATGAACGATGACTCGATCTACAACCTTACGCTGGCAAACGTCGACTCATTGCGTGCCTGACTCAACGCCGACATCGGCCCCGACAGCGGCGACATCACGATCGCTTGCGGCAGCGGCAGCATCGCCACTTGCTGGGTGGTGTTGGAACCTACGCGTTCGTCACGCGGCGGAATGCCAAAGTATTCGCGGTAGCATTTGGAGAAGTGCGGCGTCGAGACGAAACCACACACCGACGCCACTTCGATGATCGACATCGGCGTCTGCTTGAGCAGTTGCCGCGCGCGGATCAAACGCAGCTTCAAGTAGTAACGCGACGGCGAGCAGTGCAGGTATTTCTGGAACAAGCGCTCCAGCTGTCGACGCGACACGGCCACATACACCGCCAGTTCATCCAGGTCGATCGGCTCTTCCAGATTGGCTTCCATCAGCGCAACGATTTCCTGCAACTTCGGCTGATTGGTGCCGAGCATGTGCTTGAGCGGCACGCGCTGGTGATCCTGCTCGTTGCGGATGCGCTCGTAGACGAACATTTCCGAGATCGCGGCGGACAGTTCACGGCCGTGATCGCGGCTGATCAGGTGCAGCATCATGTCCAGCGGCGCGGTGCCACCGGAGCTGGTGAAACGGTTACGGTCGAGGGTGAACAGACGCGTGCTCATGGCCACGCGCGGGAAAGCTTCCTGCATCGCTGCCAGACATTCCCAGTGCACGCTGCAATCGAAACCATCGAGCAACCCGGCGCAGGCCAGTGCCCAACTGCCGGTGCACACGGCGCCGAGACGCTTGGACTGACGCGCCTGACTTTGCAGCCACGAGACGTGTTCACGGGTCACGGTGCGTTGAATGCCGATACCGCCGCAGACGATGATGGTGTCCAGTGGCGGGGCTTTGTGCATGGAAGCGTCGGGAGTGATTTGCAGACCGTCACTGGCCCACACCTGGCCGCCATCGACGGTGAGGGTGCTCCAGCGATACAGCTCGCGACCGGACAATTGGTTGGCCATGCGCAGGGGTTCTACTGCGGAGGCCAGAGAAATCAGCGTGAAATTGTCCAGCAGCAGAAAGCCGATGGATTGAGGCGCACGGTTCTGGGGTTGGGCCCCGGAGTTGAACGACGTCATCGCGGTATCTCCTCACACAAAGCGGGTGATGGCCTCAGGCGGAGGCTCTTGTTATTGCCAGCGTTCTCGCGTGGGAGACGGGCTTTGTTATGACAGAGCAATTGCCATGCCTAAAGTTGGATGGCCGTTCAATAACTCCTGAAAACGACGTCGCGACGCGTCTATACGAGCCGTCCGACGAAAGGTATTTCGAAGTGCCATCAGCGACGGGGAAAGCGCGGTTCAGGTGGCTGTGAGCAAATCGGTAGCACTTGTGGGAACTGGCCTGCGCGCGGTTTGCGGGGAGTGTCACCGCAAGCACGGGTGACAGACGGTAGGAGGGCTGGGCGCGTGTAACAGCTGGGAAAGACTCTTATCTGATTGCGACGCGCTAAAAGGTGGCGTGGTTTATTGACCGTGTTCACTTAGCGCGCAGTTTTGACTGGTCTAGCGCTATCGCGAGCAGGCTCACTCCTACATTTGGAATGCGTTCCCCTGTAGGAGTGAGCCTGCTCGCGATTGGGCCGATGCGGTCTCAGCACTCCACAGCGCTGACCGCCAGGCCACCCCGCGAGGTCTCTTTATATTTGTCATGCATGTCGGCCCCGGTATCGCGCATGGTGCGAATCACCCGATCCAGCGAAATAAAGTGCTGACCATCCCCGCGCAACGCCATCTGCGCCGCGTTGATCGCTTTCACCGCGGCAATCGCATTGCGCTCGATGCACGGCACTTGCACCAGACCGCCGACCGGATCGCAGGTCAGCCCAAGGTTGTGTTCCAGGCCAATCTCCGCCGCGTTGCACAACTGCTCCGGCGTAGCACCGAGAATCTCCGCCAGCCCCGCCGCCGCCATTGCGCACGCCGAACCAACTTCGCCCTGACAACCCACTTCGGCGCCCGAGATCGAAGCATTCTTCTTGCATAGAATCCCCACCGCCGCCGCACTCAGGAAGTAGTCGACCACGTTGGCGTCCGTCACCGCTTCGCTGAACTTCATAAAGTAATGCAGCACCGCCGGAATGATCCCCGCCGCACCATTGGTCGGCGCCGTCACCATGCGCCCGCCCGCCGCGTTCTCTTCATTCACCGCCAGCGCAAACAGGTTGACCCACTCCATCGCGCTCAGCGTCGAGCCAATCACATTGGGCTTACCCAATTCCTGAAGACTGCGATGCAACTTCGCCGCACGCCGCCGCACATTCAAACCGCCGGGCAGGATGCCTTCGTGTTTCAGCCCCTGCTCGACGCAATCCTGCATCGCTCGCCACAGTTTCATTAGCCCAGCGCGGATTTCTTCCTCGCTGCGCCAGATCTTCTCGTTAGCCATCATCAATTCAGCGACGCGCAAGTTGTTCTTCTTGCACAGATCCAGCAGTTCAACCGCGCTGGAAAAGTCATAAGGCAATTCAGTGCGATCCAGATCGACCACACCGCTCGACGCCTGCGCTTCATCCACGACAAAGCCGCCGCCGACTGAATAGTAGGTGTCGCGGTGCAGTTCGCCGTGATCGCCGTCGGCAACAATCGTCATGGCATTGGGGTGGAACGGCAGGTTCTCGTCGATCAGACGCATGTCCCGCGCCCAGACAAACGGCACCGACAAACGACCATCCAGTAACAGCGTGTCGGTTTCACGCAGTGCCTGAATGCGCGGGCCAATCTGCGCCGGGTCGATTGCGTCCGGCCATTCGCCCATCAGGCCCATGATCACCGCGTTGTCGCTGCCGTGACCGATGCCGGTGGCCGACAGCGAACCAAACAATTGCACTTCGATCCGCCGCACCTGTTCCAGGTGATGCTGGCCCCGCAACGACTCGACAAACAACGCCGCCGCGCGCATCGGCCCGACGGTGTGGGAACTGGAAGGGCCGATGCCGATTTTGAACAGGTCGAAAACGCTGATAGCCATTGCTGCAGAGCTCCTGAGGATGCCGGTCCGGGACGCGAAAGCGCCCGCTGGCGGAGCTGCTACGCTCAAGCTGCGATCCGCCGGAATGCCCGCATCATCAGGCTTTTGTCGGAACGCACGGCGTCTGGCACCGACGCACTCATGTCCACCAGCGCCGCGCCGTTTTCGCCCCGGTTTTCACCGTTTTTGTGCGGTTCAGAGGGCTGATCGGGGCAGAAAAAAGCTGTAAACGACGTCACCGACACTAGATACGACCATCCCTGTACTGGATACGACCCCCCCTGTAGGCGTCAGATTTTCACTGGTACATGATCGTTATGACTCGATTGCAAGGCGCCGTGGTAGAGCTGTCTCCAGAACGCCATCCAACCGCAACCTATAAGTGCGGTGGTCCACAGTCGGAACACTGCCAAAAAAAACACCAAGGAGTCCATCCATGAAAGGTTCCCCGTCGTTGTTATTGGCCGCCATGCTGAGTCTGCCGTTACTGGCGCAAGCTGCAGAACCGGCGCAGTGCAGTACCGTGAATTTCTCCGATGTCGGCTGGACTGACATCACCGCGACCACCGCCACCACTTCTGTTGTTCTCAACGCCCTCGGCTACAAGACCAAGACCACCATGATCTCCGTGCCCGTGACCTACAAGTCGCTGGCCGACGGCAAGAACATGGACGTGTTCCTCGGTAACTGGATGCCGACGATGGAAAACGACATCAAGGCCTACCGCGACGCCGGCACCGTGGAAACCGTGCGCACCAACCTCAAGGGCGCCAAGTACACCCTCGCCGTGCCGCAAGCCCTGTATGACAAAGGTCTGCACGACTTCGCCGACATCGCCAAATTCAAGAAAGAACTCGACGGCAAGATCTACGGGATCGAGCCTGGCAACGACGGCAACCGCCTGATCCAGAGCATGATCGACAAGGATGCCTTCGGCCTGAAAACAGCCGGTTTCAAAGTCGTCGAATCCTCCGAAGCGGGCATGCTCTCGCAGGTTGACCGCGCGCAAAAACGCGACACCGCCGTGGTCTTCCTCGGCTGGGCGCCACACCCGATGAACAAGCGCTTCAAGATTCAATACCTGACCGGTGGCGATGATTTCTTCGGCCCCGATTTCGGCGCGGCGACCGTGGCGACCAACACCCGCAAGGGTTACGCCGAGGAATGCAGCAACGTCGGGCAGTTGCTGAAGAACCTGGAGTTCAACGTCGACATGGAAAGCGAACTGATGGGCAACATCCTCGACGACAAGATGAAGCCTGACGCGGCCGCCAAGGCCTGGCTGAAAAAGAATCCACAGGTGCTCGATACCTGGCTCGCTGGCGTGACCACCATTGACGGTAAACCAGGCCTGGAGGCCGTGAAAGCCAAGATTGCCCAGTAATCGCTTATGCCGGGGGAGCTTGCTCCCTCGGGCTGTTTATTTCCTTGCATGCGGACGTTCACTACCATGCTGATTGATCAGAAAATACCTCTAGGCCAGTACATCGCGGGCTTCGTTGAATGGTTGACGCAACACGGCGCCAACACCTTCGACGCAATCGCCGTGACCCTGGAAACGATGATCCACGGCGTGACGTTTGCGCTCACCTGGTTCAACCCTTTTGTCTTGATCGGCCTCATCGCCCTGCTCGCGCATTTCATCCAGCGCAAATGGGGATTGACCGTTTTCGTCATCGCCTCCTTCCTGCTGATCCTCAATCTGGGGTACTGGCAGGAAACCATGGAAACCCTCGCCCAGGTGCTGTTCGCGACCCTGGTCTGCGTGGTCATCGGCGTGCCGTTGGGCATCGTCGCCGCGCACAAACCGATGTTCTACACATTAATGCGTCCGGTACTCGATCTGATGCAGACCGTACCGACCTTCGTTTACCTCATTCCTACCCTGACCCTCTTCGGGCTGGGTGTGGTGCCGGGCCTGATCTCCACGGTGGTGTTCGCCATCGCTGCGCCGATCCGCCTGACCTACCTGGGCATCCGCGATGTCCCGCAAGAACTGATGGACGCCGGCAAAGCCTTCGGCTGCTCGCGTCGCCAATTGCTCTCACGGATCGAACTGCCTCACGCCATGCCGAGCATCGCTGCCGGCATCACCCAGTGCATCATGCTGTCGCTGTCGATGGTGGTGATCGCCGCACTGGTAGGCGCCGACGGACTCGGCAAACCGGTGGTCAACGCACTGAACACTGCTGATATCGCCTTGGGCTTCGAAGCGGGCCTGGCGATCGTACTGCTGGCGATCATGCTCGACCGTATCTGCAAACAACCCGACGCCAAAGTAGGGGGTGACGCATGAGCATAATTCGCTTCGAAGACGTAGACGTAATCTTCTCCAAGGATCCACGCGAGGCACTCAAGCTGCTCGATCAGGGCATGACCCGCAACGAGATCCTGAAGAAAACCGGGCAGATCGTCGGCGTGGAAAAAGCCACGCTGGATGTCAACAAGGGTGAAATCTGTGTACTGATGGGTCTGTCCGGTTCGGGCAAATCGAGCCTGCTGCGCTGCATCAACGGCCTCAACACCGTGAGCCGTGGCAAGCTGTTCGTCGAGCATGAAGGCAAGCAGATCGACATCGCCTCCTGCACCCCCGCCGAGCTGAAAATGATGCGCACCAAACGCATCGCCATGGTCTTCCAGAAGTTCGCCCTGATGCCGTGGCTGACGGTGCGCGAGAACATCAGTTTCGGTCTGGAAATGCAGGGCCGTCCGGAGAAGGAACGCCGTAAGCTGGTCGATGAAAAACTCGAACTGGTCGGCCTGACGCAATGGCGTAACAAGAAGCCCGACGAACTCTCTGGCGGTATGCAGCAGCGCGTTGGTCTGGCGCGGGCGCTGGCGATGGACGCCGACATTCTATTGATGGACGAACCGTTCTCGGCACTCGACCCGCTGATCCGTCAGGGCCTGCAGGATGAACTGCTGGAACTGCAACGCAAGCTGAGCAAGACCATTGTGTTCGTGAGTCACGACCTTGATGAAGCACTGAAGCTCGGCAGCCGCATCGCGATCATGAAGGACGGCCGGATCATCCAGTACAGCGTGCCGGAAGAGATCGTGCTGAACCCGGCGGACGACTATGTGCGGACCTTTGTCGCGCACACCAATCCGCTCAACGTGCTCTGCGGGCGCAGCCTGATGCGCACGCTGGACAAGTGCAAACGCATCAACGGTTCGGTGTGTCTGGATCCGGGCGGCGATTCGTGGCTGGATCTGGCTGAAGGCAACACCATCAAGGGTGCGCGGCAGAACGGTTCAGTGTTGAATTTGCAGAACTGGGCACCGGGGCAAGCGGTGGAAGGCCTGGAGCGCAAGCCGACGTTGGTGGATTCGAACATCGGCATGCGTGACGCCTTGCAGATTCGTTATCAGACCGGCAACAAACTGGTGCTGCACGATAACAATCATGTGGTGGGGATCCTGGGCGACAGCGAGCTCTATCACGCGTTGCTGGGCAAGAACCTGGGCTAAGAAACCCGGACACAAAAACGCCGCGAGAGGATCGCGGCGTTTTTGTTGGTGCAGATATTCAGCTGTGAATACAGGATCTGTGGCGAGGGGATTTATCCCCGATGGGCCGCGAAGCGGCCCCAAGTCGTCAAACGCGGTAATCCAGGAAAACCGCGTTTGACGGTTGCAGGACTGCTTCGCAGCCCATCGGGGATAAATCCCCTCGCCACAATGGTTCTGCGGTGCGGCTGATTGCACTGCAGAACTTCAAGTCTTAGCTGTACACCCGGCCAAGGAGCTGCCGATGGCTTTCAAACTGATCGAGCACATCCCGCGTGATCTGATCCTGCGTGAAGCCCATCAGGTCGTAATCCTGGCTGCCGTTGTGCAGATACACCTCGGCGCGGTAGTAACGCTGGCGCGCTTCATCGGACTGGGCCGATTCGGTCGGCGTCGCCAGATAACCGTCCAGGCTGACTTCGTAAACGAAAGGGTTGCCCTCTTCCATCTCGACGCGCACACCCATGCAACGCTTGGATTTACCCAGCAGCGTCTGCACTGTCAGACCCTGCGCACGCATCTGCGCGGTGGCGTCTTCCAGCGCCGGGCTGACTTGCTTGTCCATGAAACGCTGCACCACCGATTGGCTCGGCTGCAGATCCAGCTGGGTCAGACGCTCGCTGAAACCGCGACGACCGCGCTCTGCCAGTTGCGCTTGCTCCTGTTCGATCTGCACGTCCTGGCGCATCGCCTTGTGCAGGCCGAACATGAAGAACACCAACACCACCGAGAACGGCAGACCGGCCAGCACCACCATGGTTTGCATGGCTTCGAAGTTACCGGCAAACAGCAGACCGATGGTCACCAAGGTGATCACCACCGACCAGAAGATCCGCAGCCAGTGCGGCGCATCTTCGTCGACGTTGCCGCCCTTG
Organism: Pseudomonas sp. PB103; assembly: GCF_009764635.1. Taxonomy (NCBI): domain Bacteria; kingdom Pseudomonadati; phylum Pseudomonadota; class Gammaproteobacteria; order Pseudomonadales; family Pseudomonadaceae; genus Pseudomonas; species Pseudomonas sp. PB103. Next base: position 59,563 of record NZ_RWIL01000123.1, read on the forward strand.
CAGGACAGATTCGCCATCATCACCGCGCCAGAATCGGCCGGGGTCAGGAACAGCACGAAGCCAACGAAGATCGACACACCGATGACGACTTTCGACGCCGGGTAATGTTCAAGCAATTGATAGATCGCCATCGACGGCTGTTCCAGCGCCGTCTTGCCAAGCTCCACCGCCCCATGGTTCATCACCAGGTCCAGTGCCGAGTTACCGAAGATCGACAGCCAGGCCAAAGTGAAGCCCAACGGAATCAGCAGCACGCCGGCGACCAGTTCACGCACGGTACGACCACGGGAAATACGCGCGATGAACATGCCGACGAATGGCGCCCAGGAAATCCACCATGCCCAGTAGAACAGCGTCCACAGGCCCATCCAGCGCTCGGACTTGGCGTTGTCACCTTCGTACACATACAGGTCGAAAGTTTTCAGCACGATGCCGTTGAGGTAATCGCCGATGTTCTGCACGAAGCCGTTAAGCAGGTGCAAGGTCGGGCCGAACAACAGCACGAAAATCAGCAGACCGCTGAACAGCACGATGTTCAGGTTGGACAGACGGCGGATGCCGTTTTCCACGCCGGACACGGCAGCGATGGTCGCCACGGTGCTCATCACGATGATCACGATCAAAAGGTTGGTGTTGCTGTGTTCCATGCCGAACAGGTTTTCCAGGCCCGACGACACTTGCAGCGAACCAATCCCCAGGTTCGTCACCAGACCGAGCAGCGTCACGAACATGCCGAAGCCGTCCACCGCATGACCGGCCGCGCCTTTGACCCAACGCTCGCCGACCAGCGGATACAGCGCCGAACGCAGGGCCAGCGGCTGGTTATGACGGTAAGCAAAGTACGCCACGGCCAGACCGACCAGTGCGTAGATCGCCCAGCCGTGCAGGCCCCAGTGCAGGAACGTCAGTTGCACCGCCTGACGCGCGGCCATGTTGCTGGCCGAGGCGCCTTCCGGCGGATTGAAATAGTGATCCAGCGGCTCGGATGCGCCGAAGTACAGCAGCGAAATACCGATACCCGACGAGAACAACATCCCCGCCCAGGCGCCGTAACTGAAATCCGGGGTGTCGTCCTTGCTGCCCAGTTTGAGTTTGCCGTACGAGGAAAACGCCAGACCGACGACAAATACCAGGTAGGCGGCAATCACCACCATGTAGTACCAGCCGAAGCTGCGCGACAACCAGGCCTGAGCGATACCCAACAGTCTGCCGGCCTCTTGCGGGGCGATAATCAGAATGGCGGTCAACAACAGAATCAGCGCGGTAGAGGTGTAAAACACCCAACCGTTGACCGTCACCTTCTCGGGCGGGGTCTTTATAAGCGAGGCAGAACTCATGGCACAAATGCTCCAGGCAGTGCGAGAGAAGAACACAAGGCAACACGGAACCCGACCAATCGGTTAGTTGGCAGCCGACCGGCGGGTGATATAAAGACACCCCGAAAAAAGCCCGAACCTGCCGAAATGGCGCCGCGAATCGCTTTCGTGGCCGAAGGTGGACGGACGTTCATCCGAAACCTGGCCCTGAGCGTCTTGCCCTTTCAATACGTCCATCGAATCGCGAACCGCGCCATGCCCCATACAGGTTTCAAGCATTTTCGGATGTCGGTTTTATCGCCACTTACACGTAGGAAAAATCTGTAGGCAGCGACGATTTGTCGCAGATCTTATTCTTTGTTGATTGAACGTTCAATCAAAACAAAATAGACTGGCCGTCAATCCGATAGGCGTCATTCGCCGCTCGGAAGGCCTAAGGAGATGTGCAAGATGCCCAAGGTCGGTATGCAACCCATCCGCCGCCAACAACTGATCGAAGCCACTTTGCAGGCGGTCGATCAGGTCGGAATGGGGGACGCCAGCATTGCGCTGATCGCCCGTTTGGCCGGTGTCTCGAATGGCATCATCAGTCATTACTTTCAGGACAAGAACGGCCTGATTGCCGCCACGATGCGGTATCTGATGACCGCCCTCAGCGAGAGCGTCACCGCGCGCCGTCAGGCGCTGGCAGATGACAGCCCACGGGCGCATCTGCAGGTGATCATCGAAGGCAACTTCGACGCCAGCCAGGTCAATGGCCCGGCAATGAAAACCTGGCTGGCCTTCTGGGCCACCAGCATGCACCAGCCGTCTTTGCACAGGTTGCAGCGGATCAACGATCACCGTCTGTATTCCAACCTGTGCTGCCAGTTCCGCCGTGTGTTGCCGCTCGAAGATGCGCGCACCGCAGCGCGTGGCCTGGCAGCGTTGATCGACGGCTTGTGGTTGCGCGGCGCTTTGTCGGGAGACGCTTTCGACACGGCGCAGGCGCAACAAATCGCTTACGAATACATGGATTTCCAATTGGCCAAGAAGGTGAGCTAGAGCACACAGAAAACGCTCGGCCCCTGAACGCCACCGCAGCCTCACCGCGGTGGTCAACGCCAACCACCAATGCACTTGCGAGGACACTATGGCCCGTTTCGAACTGCAAAAACTTTACATCGATGGCGCGTACTCTGACGCCGGCAGCGATGCCACCTTCGAAGCCATCAACCCGGCTAACGGTGAAGTCCTCGCACAGGTGCAACGTGCGACCAAGGAAGACGTCGAGCGCGCTGTAGTCGCCGCTGAAAAGGGCCAGAAAATCTGGGCCGCGATGACCGCCATGGAGCGTTCGCGCATCCTGCGTCGCGCCGTCGACATCCTGCGCGAGCGCAACGATGAACTGGCCGCGCTGGAAACCCTGGACACCGGTAAATCCTTCTCCGAAACCAAATACGTCGACATCGTTACCGGCGCTGACGTGCTGGAATACTACGCAGGCCTGGTGCCGGCGATCGAAGGCGAGCAGATTCCACTGCGCGACACTTCTTTCGTCTACACCCGTCGCGAGCCGCTGGGCGTTGTCGCCGGTATCGGCGCGTGGAACTACCCGATCCAGATCGCGCTGTGGAAATCCGCGCCAGCCCTGGCGGCCGGTAACGCGATGATCTTCAAGCCAAGCGAAGTCACCTCGCTGACCACTCTGAAACTGGCCGAGATCTTCACCGAAGCCGGCCTGCCAAACGGCGTGTTCAACGTCCTGACCGGCAGCGGCCGTGAAGTCGGCACTTGGTTGACCGAGCACCCGCGCATCGAAAAAATCTCCTTCACCGGCGGCACCGACACTGGCAAGAAAGTAATGGCCAGCGCTTCGGCTTCGTCGCTGAAAGACGTGACCATGGAGCTGGGCGGCAAGTCCCCGCTGATCATCTGCGACGACGCCGATCTCGATCGCGCTGCCGACACCGCAATGATGGCCAACTTCTACAGCTCCGGTCAGGTCTGCACCAACGGCACTCGCGTGTTCGTTCCGGCGCACCTGAAAGCTGCTTTCGAAGCCAAGATCGTTGAACGCGTTGCACGCATCCGCATCGGCAACCCGGAAGACGAAAACACCAACTTCGGCCCGCTGGTCAGCTTCGCGCACATGGAAAGCGTGCTGGGCTACATCGCCAAGGGTAAAGAGCAAGGCGCTCGCGTACTGTGCGGCGGCGATCGTCTGACCGACGGCGAATTCGCCAAAGGCGCATTCGTCGCACCAACCGTGTTCACCGATTGCACCGACGACATGACCATCGTCCGTGAAGAAATCTTTGGCCCGGTCATGGCAATCCTGTCGTACGAAACCGAAGAAGAAGTGATCCGCCGCGCCAACGACACCGACTTCGGCCTGGCCGCCGGTATCGTCACCAAAGACCTGAATCGCGCCCACCGCGTGATTCATCAATTGGAAGCGGGTATCTGCTGGATCAACGCCTGGGGCGAGTCCGATGCAAAAATGCCGGTCGGCGGCTACAAGCAGTCGGGTGTTGGCCGTGAAAACGGGATCAGCTCTCTCAATAACTTCACTCGCATTAAGTCCGTGCAAGTCGAACTGGGTGAGTACGTTTCGGTATTTTGATTAGCTGATCAGCTACGAGCGGCAAGTTTCAAGCTGCAAGTAAAAGCAGTTTGTGTTTGCCGCCCTACCCGATCTCAAAGCCACAGCTCGCTGCTTTTCCTTGCAGCTAGAAGCTTGAAGCTTGCAGCCCCCGGAGGGCCTATGTCCCAAGAATTCGATTACATCATCATCGGTGCCGGCTCGGCCGGTAACACCCTGGCGACCCGTCTGACTGAAGACGCCGGCGTCACCGTTCTGCTGCTTGAAGCAGGCGGCCCTGACTACCGTCTCGACTTCCGCACGCAAATGCCGGCTGCTCTGGCGTTCCCGCTGCAAGGTCGTCGCTACAACTGGGCTTACGAAACCGACGCCGAGCCACACATGGACGGTCGCCGGATGGAATGCGGTCGCGGCAAAGGCCTCGGCGGTTCTTCGCTGATCAACGGCATGTGCTACATCCGCGGCAACGCGATGGACTACGACGGCTGGGCGAAACTGCCGGGGCTGGAAAACTGGTCGTACCTCGACTGCCTGCCGTACTTCCGCAAAGCCGAAACCCGCGACATCGGCCCGAACGATTATCACGGTGGCGAAGGTCCGGTCAGCGTGACCACGCCGAAGGCTGGCAACAACCCGCTGTTCCACGCCATGGTTGAAGCCGGCGTGCAGGCCGGTTACCCGCGCACCGAAGACTTGAACGGTTACCAGCAGGAAGGCTTCGGCCCGATGGACCGCACCGTGACGCCGAACGGTCGTCGTGCTTCCACTGCCCGTGGCTACCTCGACACCGCGAAAAAGCGTTCGACCCTGACCATCGTCACCCACGCCCTGACCGACAAGATTCTGTTCGAAGGCAAGCGTGCGGTTGGCGTGCGTTATCTGGTCGGTTCGGCGGAAGAGCGCGTTGAAGCCAAAGCGCGTAAAGAAGTGCTGCTGTGCTCCGGCGCCATCGCTTCGCCGCAGATTCTGCAGCGTTCCGGTGTCGGCCCTGCCGAGCTGCTGAAATCCCTCGACATCCCGGTCGTTCACGATCTGCCGGGCGTCGGTGAAAACCTGCAGGATCACCTTGAGCTGTACCTGCAATACGCTTGCACCCAACCGGTTTCGCTGTACCCGTCGCTGCTCTGGTACAACCAGCCGGCCATCGGTGCCGAGTGGCTGTTCAACGGCACAGGCATCGGCGCCAGCAACCAGTTCGAAGCCGGCGGTTTCATCCGTTCGCGTCCGGAATTCGAATGGCCGAACATTCAGTACCACTTCTTGCCGGTGGCGATTAACTACAACGGCAGCAACGGTGTGAAAGAGCACGGTTTCCAGGCGCACATGGGTTCCATGCGTTCGCCGAGCCGTGGTCGCATTCAGGCCAAGTCGAAAGACCCGCGCCAGCACCCAAGCATCCTGTTCAACTACATGGCCACCGAGCAAGACTGGCAGGAATTCCGCGACGGCATCCGCCTGACCCGTGAAATCATGCAGCAGCCTGCGCTGGACGCTTTCCGTGGCCGCGAAATCAGCCCGGGCATCGAAGTGCAAACCGATGAGCAGCTGGACAAGTTCATCCGCGAGCACGCCGAAACCGCGTTCCACCCGTCCTGCTCGTGCAAGATGGGCACCGACGAGATGGCTGTGGTTGATGGCGAAGGTCGCGTGCACGGCATGCAGAGCCTGCGTGTGGTCGATGCCTCGATCATGCCGATCATCACCACCGGCAACCTGAACGCGCCGACGATCATGATCGCCGAGAAAATCGCCGACAAGATCCGTGGCCGCCAGCCGCTGCCACGCAGCACCGCGCCGTACTACGTCGCGGGCGATGCACCGGTCAAAGGCAAGCCGATGCGTGATATCACCCCGGCTGCTCAGTAAGACTTGATAGCGCATCAAGGCTGATCGCTGGCAAGCCAGCTCCCACAGGGTTTTGTGTCGTACACACATAATGTGTTCAGCAAAAAACCTGTGGGAGCCTGGCTTGCCAGCGATGGGGCCCTGAGATTCAGCACAAATTCCCCCGCTGCACAGTAAATCCCCCTACACCCCCTCTTCACTTGATCCTACCCCCACGCAGGCCTACTCTAGACCTCGCGCAACCGTTTCACCCCCTTCCTCGCCGTAGCTCTACCGCTTCCCCCTGACAAGGAGGTTCCCGAATGTTCGATTTCCACCCCCAGCTCAAGCAGCGCTTCGCTGCCTTGCGCACGGGCGCTGAGTTTTTTTCCCTGCGGTATGTACGCGAGTCCGGGCAGTACCTGTCGGTACGCAAGAACGTCGCCGAACCACCGAGCCTGAGCCGTGACGAAGGTGCGATGCTCACCGTTCGCGTCAATGGCGTTGAGGCCTACGCGGCCACCAACGATTTGTCGCAACAAGGCCTGCAAGCCGCGCTTGAACGCGCCGAACTGCAAGCCCGCCGGCTCAAGCCGCACGCCTTGCTCGACCTGCGCGATCAGCCGGTGTCCAGCGACCGCGCTGATTACTTTTCACCCAATCTCGAACAACCCTTTCCGTCCCTGAGCGAATGCTTCGAGCTGCTCGGTGCGGAATCCGCCTCGGTGCCAAAGGATGAGCGCCTGGTGAACTGGGAAGTGAGCATCGGCATCACCCACGTCGAACAGATCTACCTGAGCAGCGCCGGGGCTGAATTGCGCCAGGCCCAGCGCTTCGTCTATCCAGGCCTCGACGTCACCGCCTACGACGGCAACGACAGCCAGACCCGCAGCCTCGGCCGCGAAAACTTCGGCCAACAGGGCGGCGCAGACGTGATCAGCCGTTGCGGACTGATCGGTGCCGGCCCGCAAGTCGCCGATCAGGCGCTGCAACTGCTGCTCGCACCGAACACCCCGCAAGGCCCGCGCGACCTGCTGTTAATGCCCGATCAGATGATGCTGCAGATCCACGAATCCATCGGCCACCCGCTGGAACTCGACCGCATCCTCGGCGACGAACGCAATTACGCCGGCACCAGTTTCGTTAAAGCCAGCGACTTCGGCAGCCTGCAATACGGCTCGAAACTGCTCAACGTGACCTTCGATCCGGGCATTCCCGAAGAGCTCGCCAGCTACGGCCATGACGACGACGGCACGCAGGCGAGCAAACAATTTTTGATCCGCGAAGGTCTGTTGCTGCGGCCGCTGGGCGGTGCGCTGTCGCAATTCCGTGCCGGCATGGATGGCGTCGCCAACAGCCGCGCCTGCGGCTGGAACCGCGCGCCGATCGACCGCATGGCCAACCTCAATATCGAGCCTGGCGATCAGCCGTTGAACAAACTGATCGAAGGCATCGAGCACGGCATTTTGATGAGCACCAACCGTTCGTGGTCGATCGACGATGCGCGCAACAAATTCCAGTTCGGCTGCGAATGGGGCCAGTTGATCGAGAACGGTGAACTCAAAGGCGTGGTAAAAAACCCGAACTACCGGGCGATTTCCGCGCACTTCTGGAAAAGCCTGCGCGCCGTCGGCGACGCCAACACCGTCAAGGTGCTCGGCACGCCGAACTGCGGCAAAGGTGAACCGAACCAGGTGATCCGCGTCGGCCACGCTTCGCCGGCCTGTGTATTCAGCAACGTTGATGTGTTTGGGGGAGACGCCTGATGAGCATTTCGAAGAGTCAGTCCGACGCCTTCAAGGTCATGGTCAATTGGCTGCGCGACAGCGTACGCGAGCCGGAACAGTTCACCCTCAGCTATGCCGCCGAGTCTTCGGCGTTCGTACGTTTCAACCACGCCAAGGTGCGCCAGGCCGGGCAAGTGCAGCAGGCCAACATCGTTCTGAAGCTGATCAACGACGGGCGTCACGCCGACCTGCAAGTCACCCTGTCCGGTGATCAGGAAGGCGATCTGCAACGCCTCGCCGAAGGTCTGCAACAACTGCGCGAAACCCTGCCGCTGCTGCCGCAGGATCCGTATCTGCTGCTCAATCACAACGGCTGGCAGAGCAAAAATGTGCAGGAACATCCGTTGCCGGACACGGAACAGGTGGTCGATGAAATCTGCGCGGCGGCTGAAGGTCTCGACTTGGTGGGGTTCTATGCCGCCGGCCCGATCAGCCGTGGTTTCGCCAGTTCTTCGGGGGCGTTCGGCTGGCATCAGGCCAACAGTTTCAACTTCGATTTCAGCCTGTTCCACGACAATGGCGAAGCGGTGAAAGCCAGCTACGCCGGGCATGACTGGAGCAGCGAAGGGTTCGCCAAGCGCTTCGGTCAGGCGCGCGAGCAACTGGAATTTCTCGGTCGTCCGCTGCGCACCTTGGCACCGGGGCAGTACCGCGCGTATCTGGCGCCAGCGGCGTTGGAAGAAATCATGGGCATGTTGAGCTGGGGCGGTTTCTCGGCGCAGTCGATTGCCAGCAAAAGCAGCCCGTTGCAGAAGCTGTATGTCGGCGATCAGGCGTTCAGTCCGCTGGTGTCGCTGGAGGAGAAAGTCAGCGAGTCGCTGAGCCCGGCGTTTTCCGGCGAAGGTTATCCACGCAGTGATCTGCGCCTGATCGTCGAAGGCAAGGCGGGCGATCAACTGGTCGGCTCGCGCAGTGCCGCCGAATATGGCCTGACGGCCAACGGTGCCAGCGGCGGTGAATCGCCGAGTGCGCTGAACATGGCTGCCGGTGTTCTGTCTCAGGCAGAGATCCTCAAGCAGTTGGGCACCGGGTTGTACATCAGCAACCTGTGGTACCTGAACTTCTCGGATCAACCGGCGGCGCGCATGACCGGTATGACTCGGTTTGCAACCTTCTGGGTCGAAAATGGCGAGATCCAGGCGCCGGTGAGCACCATGCGTTTTGACGACAGCGCTTACAGTCTGCTGGGTTCGCAACTGGAGGCACTGACGGCAGAGCGCGAGTTGCTGCTGTCGGCGAGTACATATAGCCAGCGCAATACCTCGTCGGCGTTGCTGCCGGGCGCGCTGGTTAGCCGACTCACGCTAACGCTGTAAAACAAAGATCCCCGGCACACCGGGAATCAACTGTTGGAATAGAAACTGTGGCGAGGGGATTTATCCCCGATGGACTGCGCAGCAGTCCCGCTTTTTTGGGGCCGCTGCGCGACCCATCGGGGATAAATCCCCTCGCCACAGGGTTTCATGTTTGAACAAGAATTTGGATTAACCACCCATCAGAGGTTCCATGCCCAACCGCCCGCCTCTCGACGCCATCACCGCCCGCTGGTTGCCGTGGGTCGTGGCCATTGCGTTCTTCATGCAGTCCCTCGACGGCACCATCCTCAACACCGCCCTGCCGGCCATGGCCCGCGATCTCGCCGAAGATCCGTTGCGCATGCAGGGTGTGGTCATCTCCTACATGCTCACCGTGGCATTGCTGATCCCGGCCTCTGGCTGGATCGCCGACCGCTTCGGCACCAAGAAAATCTTCTTCGGCGCGATTCTGCTGTTCAGTTTCGGCTCTTTGCTTTGCGCGCTGTCGAGCAGCCTGAGCATGCTGATCGGCGCCCGAGTGATTCAGGGCCTGGGCGGTGCGCTGATGCTGCCGGTCGGGCGCCTGGTGGTGTTGCGTGCTTATCCGCGATCCGAACTGGTGCGGATCATGGGCTTCATCACTATCCCCGGCCTGCTCGGCCCGCTGATCGGCCCGACCATGGGCGGCTGGATGGTCGAATACCTGACGTGGCACTGGATCTTCCTGATCAACCTGCCGGTCGGCGTCATCGGTTGCTACGCAGTATGGAAGTTCATTCCCGACCTGCGCGGCACCGAGCGCACACGCTTCGATAGCCTAGGTTTCCTGCTGTTCGGCGCGGCGATGATCCTCATCACCATCGCCATGGAAGGCCTCGGCGAACTGCACTTGCCGCACCTGCGGGTGATGTTGCTGCTGTTCGGCGGCATGGCCTGTCTGGCGGCATACTGGTTGCGCGCCGGGCACATCGAAAACCCGCTGTTTGCGCCGTCGCTGTTCAAGACCCGCACCTTTGCCGTCGGCATTCTCGGCAACCTGTTCGCACGTTTGGGCAGCGGTGCCCTGCCGTTTCTGGTGCCGTTGCTGCTGCAAGTGGCGCTGGGTTATTCACCGTCGCAAGCGGGGATGAGCATGCTGCCGCTGGCCGCTGCGGCGATGATCGCCAAGTGGGTGGCGCGACCGCTGATTGAGCGGCTCGGTTATCGCATCGTCCTCACCGGCAATACGTTGGCACTGGGGATCATGCTGGCGAGCATGGGCCTGGTCAGCGAGCAGACGCCGTATTGGTTGCTGCTGTGTCTGCTGGCGGTACTTGGCGCGATCAACTCGCTGCAATTTACGGCGATGAACACGGTGACATTGATTGATCTGGATGATGCGAGCGCCAGCAGCGGCAACAGCTTGTTGTCGGTGGTGGCACAGTTGTCGTTGAGTCTGGGCGTGGCGTGCGCCGGTGCGTTGCTTGGCGGGTTTACGGCGGAGGTCGGTAATGATGGTGTGGAGACTGTGCTCGGTGCCTTCCAACTGACCTTCGTCACCGTCGGGATCATGGCGATGCTCGCGGCGACGATCTTCTCGCAACTGTCGAAAGAAGACGGCCGCCGCGCGAAACGCCCGGAAGAACACATCGAACACTGATTCATGCTGAAGGGCTTCTGTGGGAAGGGAATTGTGGTGAGGGGCTTTTGTGGTGAGGGGATTTATCCCCGATGGGTTGCGTAGCAGCCCCAAAAGACTGTATGCGGTCAGCCTGACAAACTGAGGTGACAGATTTGGGGGCGCTGCGCACCCCATTGGGGATAAATCCCCTCGCCACAGATGAGTTCCTGCACAACAGGGGTTCAGTGGTTTTAGTCGCTGTTCGTCCAGAACTTTCGAGGAAAGTGGCACGGGGCTGCTACACTGCGCGACATTTTGTTTTGCAGGCCAGTCCCGTGACCACCATCGCCACCGCTTTTAATACTCTGCCGCTGTCCGCCGCCATGCTGGCTAACCTCGAATCCCTCGGTTATGCCCAGATGACGCCGATCCAGGCGCAGAGCTTGCCGGTGATCCTCAAGGGGATGGACCTCATCGCCCAGGCCAAGACCGGCAGCGGCAAAACCGCCGCGTTCGGCATCGGTTTGCTCAACCCGATCAACCCGCGCTACTTCGGTTGCCAGGCGCTGGTGATCTGCCCGACGCGTGAGCTGGCCGATCAGGTCGCCAAGGAAATCCGTCGTTTGGCCCGCGCCGAAGACAACATCAAGGTCCTGACCCTGTGCGGCGGCGTGTCCTTCGGCCCGCAGATCGCTTCGCTGGAGCACGGCGCGCACATCATCGTCGGCACCCCGGGGCGCATTCAGCAGCACTTGCGCAAAGGTTCGCTGGTCCTCGACGGCCTGAACACGCTGATCCTCGACGAAGCCGACCGCATGCTCGACATGGGTTTCTACGACGCCATCGAAGACATCATCGTCAAGACCCCGGAGCGCCGTCAGACCCTGTTGTTCTCCGCGACGTACCCGGTGGGCATCAAGCAACTGGCCTCGAAGTTCATGCGTGATCCGCAAACGGTGAAAGCCGAAGCGTTCCACGATGACACGCAGATCGAGCAGCGCTTCTACGAGATTTCCCCGGAAGATCGCATGAGCGTGGTGACCAAAGTCCTGCACCACTTCCGTCCGGCGTCCTGCGTGGCGTTCTGCTTCACCAAGCAGCAAGTGCAGGAAACCGTCGATCACCTGACCGCCAAAGGCATTTCCGCCGTCGGCCTGCACGGCGATCTGGAACAGCGTGATCGCGATCAGGTGCTGGCGATGTTCGCCAACCGCAGTACTTCGGTACTGGTCGCCACCGACGTCGCCGCCCGTGGTCTGGACATCGATGCGCTGGACATGGTGATCAACGTCGAGCTGGCGCGTGATTCGGAGATCCACATTCACCGCGTCGGCCGTACCGGTCGTGCTGGCGAAAAAGGTATCGCGATCAGCCTGGTTGCTCCGGGCGAAGCGCATCGCGCACAAGCCATCGAACAGCTGCAGAAATCGCCGCTGAACTGGGATCAGGTCGATAACCTCAAGTCCCAAGGCCTCGCGCCGCTGCAGCCGCCGATGACCACGCTGTGCATCGGTGCTGGCCGTAAAGACAAGGTTCGTCCGGGCGACATTCTTGGCGCACTGACGGGTGATGCCGGTATCCCCGGTGCGCAGGTTGGCAAGATCGCGATCTTCGACTTCCAGGCGTATGTGGCCGTCGACCGCACCGTGGCCATGCAAGCCTTGCAGCGCCTGAACGACGGCAAAATCAAAGGCCGTTCGCTGCGCGTCCGCATCCTGTAAGAACAACGTAACTCCCCTGTGATCGTTCCCACGCTCTGCGTGGGAATGCATCCCGTGACGCTCCGCGTCACATAACAACGGACGCAGAGCGTCCATGGCAGCATTCCCACGCAGAGCGTGGGAACGATCATTGTGTGAGGACACCGTTTTGCGCTCTACCGAAGTCGTGATCATTGGCGCAGGCGCCGCTGGGTTGATGTGTGCACTGACCGCCGCCGGGCGTGGGCGTCAGGTGTTGCTGCTCGACCATGCGAACAAAGCCGGCAAGAAAATCCTGATGTCTGGCGGTGGCCGCTGCAATTTCACCAACATGTACACCGAGCCAAGCAATTTCCTCTCGCAGAACTCGCATTTCTGCAAATCCGCACTGGCGCGTTACACCCAGTGGGATTTCATCGGCATGGTCGGCAAACATGCCGTGCCGTACCACGAGAAAAAACTCGGCCAGCTGTTCTGCGATAACAAATCCAGCGACATCCTCGAAATGCTCCTCACCGAGTGCGATCAGGCCGGCGTCGAGTTGCACCTCGACACTTCGATCCAGACCATCGAGAAAGTCGAAAGCGGTTACCTGCTCGACACCACCCTCGGTCAGGTCCAGTGCCAGTCGCTGGTGATCGCTACCGGCGGCCTGTCGATCCCGACGCTGGGCGCCACCGGTTTTGGTTATCAGGTGGCCAAGCAGTTCGGCCATGAACTGCTGCCGACCCGCGCCGGCCTGGTGCCGTTCACCATCACCGATCAGCTCAAGGAACTGTGTACCGAGCTGTCCGGGACGTCGGTGGATTGTCTGGTCAGCTGCAACGATCAAAGCTTTCGCGAGAACATCCTGTTCACTCACCGTGGCCTCAGCGGCCCGGCGATTTTGCAGATCTCCTCGTTCTGGGAGTCTGGCGACACGGTGGAAATCAACCTGCTGCCGGATCACGACGCGGCGAGCTGGTTGCAACAGCAAGTGGCCGAGCGGCCCAACAGCGAGCTGAAAACTTTGCTGGGTGAAATCTTCACCAAGAAGATGGCCAACCTGTTGGCGGATAACTGGTTTGTCTCCAAGCCGATGAAGCAGTACACCCACGCTGAGTTGGCGGAAATCGCCGAGAAGCTCGGCAGCTGGAAAGTCGTGCCGGCGGGCACGGAAGGCTATCGCACTGCAGAGGTAACACTCGGTGGCGTCGATACCCGAGAAGTGTCCTCCAAGACCATGGAATCGCTGAAAAGCCCGGGCCTGTATTTCATTGGCGAAGTGCTCGACGTCACCGGCCACCTGGGCGGCTTCAACTTCCAGTGGGCCTGGGCCTCCGGCTACGCCGCCGCGCAATACGCCTGACCGAAACAACACTCCCCCTGTAGGAGCTGCCGCAGGCTGCGATCTTTTGATCCCGCTTTTTAAGATCAAGATCAAAAGATCGCAGCCTTCGGCAGCTCCTACAAGGGGTCGCGGGGCGATCAAGGAACACTTTTTGCTGTCAGATGTGATCGGCGCCATTGCGCCGGCGTCATTACTGGCTCAATTTAGCGGCATCGCCTCGGAAGGCCTTCGCACTTCATGTCCTCGACCTCGTTTCGTCAGTCTTTGCGGCGCCTGTGGGCGCTGGATAAATTCAGCTACAGCGTGCGGGTGTTCATCGCCCTGACCGGCAGCATGGCGCTGTGTTGGTATCAGGATGAAATGGGCCTGTTGATCCCGTTGTTCCTGGGGATTATCGCCAGCGCCCTGGCCGAAACCGACGACAGTTGGCAGGGCCGCCTCAACGCCCTCGCCGTGACGCTGGTGTGCTTCAGCATCGCCGCGCTCTCGGTGGAATTGCTCTTCCCCTACCCCATCGTGTTCGCCATTGCCCTGGCGCTGGCGAGTTTTGGCCTGACCATGCTCGGTGCGCTCGGCGAGCGTTATGGGGCGATTGCTTCGGCGACGCTGATTCTGTCCGTGTACACGATGATCGGCGTCGATCAACGCGGTGGCGCGGTCACCGATTTCTGGCACGAACCGATGCTGCTGGTTGCCGGCGCCGCGTGGTACGGCTTGCTCTCAGTGTTGTGGCAGGCGCTGTTTTCCAACCAGCCGGTGCAGCAAAGTCTGGCGCGATTGTTTCGCGAACTGGGTTTTTACCTGAAGCTGAAAGCCTCGTTGTTCGAGCCGATCCGCCAGTTGGACGTCGAAGCCCGGCGCCTGGAGCTGGCGCAACAAAACGGCCGCGTGGTCGCTGCACTCAACAGCGCCAAGGAAATCATTCTGCACCGCGTCGGCAATGGTCGCCCAGGCTCGAAAGTCAGCCGCTACCTGAAGCTGTACTTCCTCGCGCAAGACATTCACGAACGCGCCAGCTCTTCGCACTATCCGTACAACGCCCTCGCTGATGCGTTTTTCCACAGTGACGTACTGTTCCGCTGTCAGCGCCTGCTGCGCCAACAAGGCAAAGCCTGCCGCGCGCTGGCCGAATCGATCCAGATGCGCCAGCCGTTCACCTACGACGCGAGCTTCGCCGAAGCGCTGAGCGACCTCGACGCTTCCCTCGAACACCTGCGCATCCAGAGCAACCCGGCCTGGCGCGGATTGCTGCGCTCGCTGCGCGCACTGGCGGCCAACCTCGGCACCCTCGACCGTTTGCTCAGCGACGCGAGCAACCCCGACGCCCTGGCCGATGCGACCGACAGCAGCCTGCTCGACCGCTCGCCGCGCAACTTCAAGGACGTCTGGATTCGCCTGCGCACGCAACTGACGCCGACGTCGCTGTTGTTCCGTCACGCCCTGCGCCTGCCGCTGGCGTTGATCATCGGCTATGGCATGGTGCATCTGATTCACCCGTCGCAAGGCTACTGGATCATCCTCACCACGCTGTTCGTCTGCCAGCCGAACTACGGCGCCACTCGACGCAAACTCGGTCAGCGGATTTTCGGCACAGCCATCGGCCTGACCGTGGCCTGGGCGCTGTTCGATCTGTTCCCGAGCCCGTTGGTGCAGTCGTGTTTCGCCATCGCCGCCGGCGTGGTGTTCTTTACCAACCGCACCACCCGCTACACCCTGGCGACTGCAGCGATCACCATCATGGTGCTGTTCTGCTTCAACCAGGTGGGCGACGGTTACGGGCTGTTCCTGCCACGACTGTTCGATACCCTGCTCGGCAGTTTGATTGCCGGGCTCACGGTGTTCCTGTTCCTGCCGGACTGGCAGGGTCGACGCCTGAACAAAGTGCTGGCCAACACCCTGACCTGCAACAGCATCTATTTACGGCAGATCATGCAGCAATACGCCGCCGGCAAGAGCGACGACCTCGCCTACCGTCTGGCCCGGCGCAATGCGCACAACGCCGATGCGGCGCTGTCGACGACGCTGGCGAACATGCTCATGGAGCCGGGGCATTTCCGTAAGGAAGCGGATGTCGGTTTCCGTTTCCTGGTGCTGTCGCACACGTTGCTGAGTTATCTGTCAGGGCTGGGTGCGCATCGCGAGACCCAGTTGCCGGCGGAGGTGCGCGAGCATCTGATTGATGGCGCCGGGGTGAAGCTGGCGGCGAGTATCGATGAAATCGCCCAAGGGCTGGCGAGCAAGCAGCCGGTGGCGATTCAGAGCGACGAGGAAGAAGCGCTGGCCAATGAGCTGGAGCAGATGGCTGATGAGATTGATGAGGGGCAACGGTTGGTGCAGACGCAGTTGGCGTTGATCTGCCGGCAGTTGGGGCCGTTGCGCACTTTGGCGGCGCACCTGATCAAGGACACCGCTGAAGTTTGAGTTGCCTTGGCGAGCCTCATCGCTGGCAAGCCAGCTCCCACAGGATTTGTATACACCGCGAACCCTGTGGGAGCTGGCTTGCCAGCGATGAAGCCATCAGCAACAACACAACCCTGAAATCAGAAACTCACATCCCATGCTGCCTCAACAACTTGTCATAACTCCCATCCGCCTTCATCGCCGCAATCGCCTTATCAAACCCCGCGACAATCTGCTCATGCTGCGGATTCTTCAGGCTGACCAAAATATGCAGGCTGTTCTCACTCAACGGCCTGGGCAAAAACTCCACCGCGTTGCGCACCTTGGCGGATTCCCGCGCCAGGTAATACTTGGCCACGTACTCATCCTCCAGCGTCAACTTGACCCGATCCGCCGCGAGCATGCGCACGGCCATGGCAAAGTTATGCACAGGCACCTTCTGCAACGCCGTGTCGGCATCGAACGGCGCGGAATAGGCATAACCGCGCACCACCGCAATCGGATAGGTGTGCAGTTGTTGCAGATTGGCATAGTCGAGTGGCGTGTCTTTGCGCTTGAGAAAACGGATGCGGTTGAGCAGGTATTCCCCGGAAAACTGCCCGAGTCTGGTTCGCTCGTCGTTGTACCAGGCGTTGACCAGCACATCGTAACGGCCCTCACCAACCCCCAGCAGCGCCCGCGCCCAAGGCACCTGCTCATAACCGCTGGCATAACCGGCCCGGGCCAACGCGGTGCTGACAATGTCGGTGGCCAGGCCACCATTGACCAGCGTGTCGTCGGTAAAGGGCGGCCAGATATCAAACACCAGCCGCAGCTTCTCCGCTGCAGCGCTTTGACTCAGCAACAGCAATCCGATCAAAGCAAAGGCTCGATGCAATCGCGGCATGCTTGAAAATCCTTAGCGGGCGGGCTGCCCAGCGTGTTTTCAGTCAAAACCCCAAGGCCCCGTACCGGCGAAACCCAGGCACTAACATTAGCTCAATGGAGCCAAGGCACTGCGCTCACCAGCAGATTACACAAAGAAGTCATCCGTGCGAGAAAGGAATGATGGCATTTTGACCTTTATCACAGACTCTTACGCCATACAGACATCTTTGGCGCGGGCGCTTAGTATCGGGCGACACGTTCAAGGAATCGGCACATGACAATCGAGTGGGTCTGCAAACATCACAGCGATCTGGGCAAAGAGCAGTTGTACGCGTTGTTGAAGCTGCGGTCGGAAGTGTTCGTGGTCGAACAGAAATGCGCCTATCCGGACCTCGACGGCCAGGATCTGGAAGGTGATACCTACCACCTGATGGGGTGGGATGACGACCAGTTGATGGCTTATCTGCGTCTGCTCGACCCGGAGTCTCAGGGCGGTGACGTGGTGATCGGCCGCGTGATTACCGCGCCGCAAGGTCGAGGCAAAGGGCTGGGGCACGAGATGATGGAACAGGCGCTGAAACACGCCGAGAAACATTGGCCGCAAGTGCCGATCTATCTGTCGGCGCAGGCGCATTTGCAGGGGTATTACGGTAAGTACGGGTTTGTTGTGGCGGGTGAGGAATATCTCGAGGATGACATTCCGCATATCGGCATGCGTCGGGCTTGATGGCCTCATAGCTGGCAAGCCAGCTCCCACAGGTTCAACGGTGAACACAAATTTTGTGTCCGACTGATAAGCCTGTGGGAGCTGGCTTGCCAGCGATGGCGTCAGCTCGATCACTGCAAGAATTAAGGATACTCAAGCACAGCCTTGATCTGCCGCAGATTGCGCTCGATCCACCCACGATCAATCGCCCCCCACTCACGAATCCGGTAGCGCCCGGCATGGTTGCGTGCGCCCTCTTCCTGCTCGAACTCACAGACGATATCCAGATCGGCCAACGCCGCGATGGTGTCCTGCGCGGTGCGCCGGGGCATGCCGGTGACGTCGGTCAGCGTCGGGACGCTGGGGGCCAGGCCGCTGTCGATCAGGTAGGCCACATACAAACGGCGGTAGAAACTGCTTTTGGTCTTGCTTACGTCCATGCATGGACCCCGTTGATTAGAAAGTCAAAAGATCGCAGCCTTCGGCAGCGCCTACAGGGGCTGTGATTTTTTGATCTTTATTGCATGTCGCGCCAGGTCAGGTACACGCGCAGATCGAACTCGATCTGGTGATACCCCGGCAGCATGTGCTCGCACAATTTATAAAACGCCTTGTTGTGATCCGACTCTTTGAAATGCGCCAGTTCATGCACGACGATCATTTTCAGAAAGTCCGGCGCGGCCTCCTTGAACAACGAGGCGATACGAATTTCTTTCTTGGCCTTGAGCTTGCCGCCCTGCACCCGCGACACCGTGGTGTGCAGGCCCAACGCGCGGTGGGTCAGGTCGAGACGGTTGTCGAACAGCACCTTGTCGATGGCCGGGGCGTTGCGCAGGTATTCCTGTTTCAGGTCCAGTGCGTAGCTGTACAACGCCTTGTCGCTCTGCACATCGTGCCGCCCCGGATAACGCTGGCTGAGGTAATCGCCCAGGCGCCCTTCGGCGATCAATTGGCGCACCTGATCCTGCAATTGCGCGGGATAGGCCTGGAGGTACTTCAACACAGTCATGGACGGGCGACACGGTTCGAAAAAAGGTGCGCCAGTGTAGCGAATTCAACCGGGCAGCGCGCTCCAGTCGAAAGGCTCGGCGAAGCTGGCGGCGTCTTCGGCGATCAACGGCCGCGCGACGAGGAAACCTTGCACGTACTCGCAGCCGTGGGCTTGCAGCCATTGGTATTGCTCGACGGTTTCGACCCCTTCGGCAATCACCAGCAAACCGTATTGTTTGCACAGATTGATCACCGTACTGACCAGTGAGGCGTCGCGAGCAGAGTCCGGCAATCGGGCGATGAGATGGCGATCAAGTTTGAGCGTGTCCAGTTCCAGATCACGAAGGTGCGCCAGCGAGCAAGGCCCGGAACCGAAGTCATCGAGCGCGACCCGAACCCCGAGATTACGCAGCAAGCGCAGTTGCTTGCGGGTTTCGTCGGGGTTTTGCATCAGCGCTTCTTCGGTGACTTCCACCTCCAGTTGCCGAGGTTGCAGGGCGTGTCGCTCCATCACCTGACGCAACTCGGTGACCAGATTCGGCAAGCTGAATTGGGTGTTGCTCAAGCTCACGCCAAGCACCAGATCCTCAGCGAACAGGGTTTCCCAGGCTTTGCGCTGGCCGGCGCCACGATGATAAATCCAACTACCGAGCCGACTGATCAACCGCGCTTCTTCCAGCAACGGCAGGAACAGCCCCGGCGGGACATCGCCGACGCTGGGGTGCTGCCAGCGCAACAAGGCTTCAAAACCGCGAATCTGCCCGGTATCAATGGCCACCTGCGGCTGATAGACCAGGTTGAAATCGCGGTTCTCGATGGCGGTGCGCACGCTCTCTTCAAGCATCAAGCGCGAGCGCGCGCGACCGTTCATTTCGTGATCATAGAAGCGATACTGCTGACGCCCGGCGCGCTTGGCTTCATACATGGCGATGTCGGAGGCACGCAGCAAACCGTCGAGGTTGGAACCGCAGTCCGGGAACGTGGCGATGCCGATACTGGCGCCGAGAGCGATGTCGAGTCCTTCGATTTGCTGACAGATCGACACGCGTTCGATGAGTTTCTCGGCAATTTTCGCCGCTTGCTCAGGAAACTCCAGGTCCAGTAACGCGGTGAACTCATCGCCGCCCATGCGCGCAAGAATGTCGAACGGGCGCAGGCACGCCTTCAATTGCTCGGAGACCCAGCGCAACACGCGGTCGCCGGCATCATGCCCCAACGAGTCGTTGACCCGTTTGAAACCGTCGAGATCCAGGTACAACAGCACCCAACTGCTGTCGCTGCGTTCGCCGCGCAACAGCAGGTTTTCCACCGTCTGGTAAAAGCCTCGGCGATTGAGCAGGCCGGTCAGTGGATCCGTCACGGCCTGAAACTCGAGCTGTTGGTGCAAGTGGCGCACCACCGACATGTCGAGCACCGTCACCACCATCGCATGTTGTTCGCTGGGCAGTGCCGCGCAGGACAAGGCCACCGGCACCTGCTGGCCGGGCGCAGTGCGCAATAACGCGTCGTGCAGTCTTAACGTTTCCCCACGTTTGTAACAGGCGTAGAAATCGGAATCGGCCCACAGCGGAATATGCGGTTTCTGCAGGTAATCGAGAAACTCCTGACCCTCCAGCTCCTTCACGGGCGCATTGAGCAGCCGCGAGATCGCCGGATTGGCGAAGCGGATCAAACCGTCCTCACCCACCACCAGAATCCCCTCGGCGGCGTTATCCAGCACCGAGGCATTGAAGGCACGCGCCACTTCCAGGTCATGGCTCAAACGCTGCAAGGCGCGGCGGTTGCGCTGGTGCTCCAGCAACGCCTGCACCTTGGGCTTGAGAATCTGCGGGTCGAACGGTTTGAACAGGTAATCCACTGCGCCACTGGCATAGCCCTTGATCACGGCATCCTGAGATTGCTCGTTGGCGGTGAGGAAAATAATCGGTGTAAGCCGTGTGCGCTGGCTGCCGCGCATCAGCCGGGCGACCTCAAAGCCGTCCATGCCCGGCATCTGCACATCCAGCAGCACCAGATCGACGTCGTGTTCGAGCAACAGACTGAGCGCCTCGAAACCGGAGGCAGCGGTGATGACCTGCCAGTCCTGGCGTTGCAGCAACGCGCGCATGCTGATCAGGTTTTCAGGGTAATCATCAACGATTAAAAGGACAGAGCTGCCTTCACCTGGCTGGGGTTGCGCGCATTCCATGCTGCTTCTCTTGTCGGGACTACAGGCCGGTTCCGGTAAAAACCGTACACATACTGAGCGTTCACTCTAGTCCGGGATCTGTAAAAGCAGTAGCTGTCATCAGGCCATCATTTCGCCAAAGCTGCGATTTACCGACTAACGGTCACCGCTACAGCCCCCGGAATTCGGCGAAGATGGCATTTCGACAGGATGTTGACGTCAATCATCTGCCAAACGGGCGTTAACAAAAAACATCACTACGCTTATAAAGACCGCCCCCAAAAGGCGCGGACTAGAGCTTCTGGCACCCGCGTTCAGGATGAACTGAGTGGAACAACCGACATGATTGATCTCGCAACCTGGAACCTCAGCGTTCCCGTCGGCAGCCCGCCATACACCGTTGAAACCTCGAAGCTGGTAAAAGGCTTCAAGGATCAGTACTTCCATTCCGACACCGGCACCTTGTTCTTCTGGTCACCGGTTACCGGGTCAAAAACCGAAAACGCCATTTATCCGCGCACTGAACTGCGCGAGACCTACAGCAACGGCACCCTGCGCAATTGGTACTACCCCGACGCCGACAACTTGTTGCGCGCGACCGTCACGGTCAACAAAGTGCCCAGCTCCGGGAAAATCGTCATCGGCCAGATTCACGCCTACGAAAGCCAGAAGCCGATGGTTAAACTCGAATACCAATACAAGACCAAAACCGAGACCGGCAACCTGGTGATCAAAGTCCGCATGCACCCGGACGAGGATGAAAGCCGCGTTATCACCTTGGCGACCGGGATCAAACTGGATCGCGAATTCAACTACCTCATTCACTTGAGCCCCGGCGGCGCACTCGGCATCAGCGCGGCGGGTTATCAGTGGGATTCACAGATCAGCGCGACTTGGCGGGTGAAGCCGCTGTACTTCAAAGCCGGGGTTTATGTGCAGGACAACACCGGATACACCAGTGAAGGCGGCCAGGTGACCTTCTCCAAACTCGACATCGATCACGATAAATAACTTCGCCGAGGCCCCCCAAACCCTGTGGGAGTTGGCTTGCCAACGATGACGGCCTCAAAGTCACCTAATTTCCTAAGGTTCACATCCGATCCAACTGTAGGAGTGAGCCTGCTCGCGATGACGGACCAACATCCAGCATCAGTGCTGACTGATCCACCGCAATCGCGAGCAGGCTCACTCCTACAGGGGGTCAGCTGGGTATTACAGACTGCGCCACTTCCACATTATCCAGAACGCGATTTACCGCCAGCTCTGCCAGCATGATGATCTGCTGAATCGCCAGAATCGTATGCCGCTGCGGGCTATCGACATACGCCGCAATATCACTGGTCATGATGCTCGCCGAGGCCAGCGATTCACATGCATGGGCCAACAGGCTTTCGTTATCCATGTCAGGAGCAACCTGAAACATGGTGCTGGGCTTGTGGAATCTCAGGGCGGTGACGTTCGGTTTGAGGTAATGATCGAGCGCACGCTCGGCAGCGTCGTGGAGCTTTCTGGAATCGAGAGATTCGTACGGGGATGTGCAATCGCCTTCGGGCGGATTGGGTGTTGGTTTGATCATCGTGAAACTCCAAGTGATGCATTGAGCTGCCACTGATCGCTGCGACGCGACGGATGGAGGCAGCTGTACGCGGGGTCGCAGACCGGATCACTTGGAAATCCGGCATACCCGAGGGTATTCCGCGCACAGCCACCATCGACCAAACACAAACACCGAAGCGTTACGGTTTGGGGTGGCGATTATGCACCAAGTGAGCTGAACGGACTGCGACGTCCGATCGCTGAATTCAGCGATCCCCAGAGCCTATCCATCCTACTTCCGACGGACAACCGACGCGAGCTGTCGGAATAATCACTCCGAACGCCAATATCTGTAGGACAAGCACTTTGCCTACAACCCGCCAACAAAAAACCCGCCTCTCGGCGGGTTTTTCATAATGCTATTGAAAGCTCAGGCTTAGTTAACCTTGGCGTTCAACTCCCCCTTCAGATAACGCTGATACATCGCTTCCAGCGAGATCGGTTTGATCTTCGAAGCGTTACCAGCAGTACCGAACGCTTCATAGCGAGCGATACACACGTCACGCATCGCAGTCACAGTCGCGCCGAAGAATTTACGTGGGTCGAATTCGCTAGGGTTGGTGGCCATCAGGCGACGCATTGCGCCGGTGGATGCCAGACGCAGGTCGGTGTCAATGTTGACCTTACGTACGCCGTACTTGATGCCTTCGACGATTTCTTCAACCGGTACGCCGTAGGTTTCTTTGATGTCGCCGCCGTACTGGTTGATGATCGCCAGCCACTCTTGTGGCACCGAGGACGAACCGTGCATCACCAGGTGGGTGTTCGGGATGCGTTTGTGGATTTCCTTGATACGGTCGATGGCCAGCACGTCACCGGTTGGTGGCTTGGTGAACTTGTAGGCGCCGTGGCTGGTGCCGATGGCGATGGCCAGGGCGTCGACCTGGGTGCGTTTAACGAAGTCAGCGGCTTCTTCCGGGTCGGTCAGCATTTGGCTGTGATCCAGAACGCCTTCAGCGCCGATGCCGTCTTCTTCACCGGCCATGCCGGTTTCCAGCGAACCCAGGCAGCCCAGCTCGCCTTCTACCGAAACGCCGCAGGCGTGAGCCATGGCCACGGTTTGTTGGGTAACGCGGACGTTGTAGTCGTAGTCGGTCGGGGTCTTGCCGTCTTCGCCCAGCGAGCCGTCCATCATCACCGAGCTGAAGCCCAGTTGGATCGAACGCTGGCAGACGTCAGGGCTGGTGCCGTGGTCCTGGTGCATGCACACCGGGATGTGCGGGAATTCTTCGATCGCGGCCAGGATCAGGTGACGCAGGAATGGCGCGCCGGCGTATTTGCGAGCGCCGGCCGAAGCCTGAACGATCACCGGGGAGTCAGTCTTGTCAGCGGCTTCCATGATGGCGCGCATCTGCTCAAGGTTGTTGACGTTGAAGGCTGGAACGCCGTAGCCGAATTCGGCTGCGTGGTCCAACATCTGGCGCATGCTGATAAGTGCCATTGTGTGTGTCTCTCCCGGTTGAGGGTCGTTAATCGTGCCAGCCTGCCGGAGCGGCGGCGGCTATTCAAGTGATTGCAGATCGGGGGTTGAGGCCCGGTCTGGTGATTCGATAAAGCAAATTCTTCTGAACTGCGCAGAACCCTTGTAGGAGCGAAGCTTGCTCGCGAATGCGCTGGCACATTCACTGTTGATGCAAGCTGAACCAGCGCTTTCGCGAGCAAGCTCTGCTCCTACGGGTGTTGCAATTACTCGGCTTTGCAGCCGCGGCCGATCAGGTCATTGGTGGCGACCCAGTACACTAGGCCTTCCTCTCCCTTGACGTGAAACGCCAGCATGCCGTCGCTGTACAGCGTGCCCGAGGCGCCCGGCTCTTCTTTCAGGCGATAGACCTGATCGCCGCCACCCAGTCGAACGTCGACTTCCTTCTGGCCGGCGTCGGCGTAACGCCACAGCACTTTGGCCTGGCTGTCGCAGGTCCAGGTCGTCCAGTTATCCGCCGGGGCAGACGACTGGAACAGGTTCAACTGCGCGCAACCGCCCAACAATGCCAACGCCGCAATGGCGATCAAGCCTTTCATCCGTGTTCCTCGACTGACGGCGCACGCCGCCAGCCCTGAGTTAAAGAGTCAGACCCGTCAAGGACAACCATGTTCCTTGGCCGGGGTTTGCGTCTCGTATTTGTCCAGACCGTCCGGCCCCGAGCGCTTGTTCAGCACCGGGTTGGTTTCGGCCTGCCAGTCGGCCTGATAACAGCCCTTCTGCGACTCGCTCGGTGCCGGCGTCGCTTCGGCCTTCGGGTTACTCCCGCAGGCCGCCAGCGTACCGGTCAGCAACAACAGCGCTAACGACTTGACCATGTAAACACTCCTTTGCCTGGCCAAACGGGCGGCCTCAGGCCTTGGCCCGGCTTTCCAGGACTTCAACGGCTGGCAGCACTTTGCCCTCGACGAATTCGAGGAACGCGCCACCACCGGTGGAAATGTAGGAGATTTGCTCAGCCACGCCATATTTATCGATGGCGGCCAGGGTGTCGCCACCGCCAGCGATAGAGAACGCCGAGCTTTCCGCGATGGCTTGGGCCAGCACTTTGGTACCGTTGCCGAACTGGTCGAATTCAAACACACCGACCGGGCCGTTCCACAGAATGGTTTTCGACGATTTCAGCAGTTCAGCGAAGTTGGCTGCGGTTTGCGGGCCGATGTCCAGAATCATGTCGTCAGCAGCGACGTCAGCGATCAGCTTGACGGTAGCTTCAGCGGTTTCAGCGAATTCTTTGGCAACCACTACGTCAACCGGCAGCGGCACACTGACTTTGGCAGCGATGGCGCGTGCGGTGTCGAGCAGATCCGGTTCGTACAGCGATTTGCCAACCGGGTGACCGGCCGCAGCGAGGAAGGTGTTGGCGATGCCACCGCCGACGATCAGTTGATTGCAGATCTGGCTCAGGCTGTTCAGCACGTCAAGTTTGGTCGACACCTTGGAGCCGGCAACGATGGCCGCCATCGGCTGAGCCGGCGCGCCCAGCGCTTTGCCCAGTGCGTCCAGCTCAGCGGCCAGCAGTGGACCAGCGGCGGCGACTTTGGCGAACTTGGCCACGCCGTGGGTCGAACCTTCGGCGCGGTGAGCGGTGCCGAAAGCGTCCATCACGAACACGTCGCACAGGGCGGCGTATTGCTGGGCCAGTTCGTCAGCGTTCTTTTTCTCGCCTTTGTTGAAGCGCACGTTTTCGAACAGCACGATGTCGCCAGCCTTGACGTCAACGCCGCCCAGGTAATCAGCCACCAGCGGCACTTCACGGCCCAGCGCTTTGCTCAAGTAGTCAGCGACAGGCTTGAGGCTGTTCTCGGCGGAGAACTCGCCTTCGGTCGGACGGCCAAGGTGCGAGCAGACCATCACGGCCGCGCCTTTTTCCAGGGCCAGCTTGATGGTCGGCAGCGAAGCCAGGATACGCGCGTCGCTGGTGACAACACCGTCCTTGACTGGGACGTTGAGGTCTTCGCGGATCAATACGCGCTTACCTTGCAGATCGAGGTCGGACATCTTCAACACGGTCATGGGTCGCACTTCCTACGGTTTTTTTGAAGTTGCTGTTTGCAGATAGTGTTCTGCAACGTCCAGCATTCGGTTGGCAAAACCCCATTCGTTGTCGAACCAGGCCAGGATGTTCACCAGCTTGGGGCCGGAAACACGGGTCTGACTGGCATCGACGATGGCCGAATGTGGGTCATGGTTGAAATCACAGCTGGCGTGCGGCAACTCGGTATACGCCAGCAGGCCTTTGAGCGGGCCAGTGGTGGCGGCCTCGCGCAGGATCCGGTTGACCTCATTGGCGTCGGTCGCGGTGGCGGTCTGCATCGTGATGTCGAGGCAGGACACGTTGACCGTCGGCACGCGTACGGCTTTGGCTTGAATTCGCCCGGCAAGTTCCGGCAGCAGACGCTCGATCCCGCGAGCCAGACCAGTGGACACCGGGATCACCGACTGGAACGCCGAACGCGTGCGGCGCAGGTCTTCGTGGTGATAAGCGTCGATCACTGGCTGATCGTTCATCGCCGAGTGAATGGTGGTGATCGACACGTAATCAAGGCCGATGGCCTTGTCGAGCAAACGCAACAGCGGCACACCGCAGTTGGTGGTGCAGGAGGCATTGGAGACCAGCAGTTCGTCGCCAGTCAGGCAATCCTGATTGACGCCGTAAACGATGGTGGCGTCGACATCCGCCTCGCTGGCCATCGGCTGCGAGAACAATACGCGCGGCGCGCCGGCATTGAGAAAGCGCTGGCCGTCTTCACGGGTGTTGTAGGCACCGGAGCATTCCAGCACCAGATCGACGCCCAGCGACGCCCAATCGATGCCTTCGGGGGTGGCACTGCGCAGGACCTTCACGCAGTCGCCATTAATATGCAGACAATCGCCGTCTACTCGCACTTCGCCCGGAAAACGGCCGTGGGTGGAGTCGAAGCGTGTCAGGTATTCGATGCTGGCCATGTCGGCCAGGTCGTTGATCGCGACAATTTCAAACCCGGCTTTCTCGCCTCGCTCAAACAACGCACGCAAGACGCAACGACCAATCCGGCCGTAGCCGTTGAGTGCAACTTTGTAAGGACGCGGTTGAGGCATGGGGTTCTCGATAGTATTCGCTACAACACAACCCCATGTAGGAGCTGCCGGAGGCTGCGATCTTTTGATCCTGTTTTTTAAGATCAAGATCAAAAGATCGCAGCCTTCGGCAGCTCCTACAGGGGAATGCGGTGGCTGGGGCCACCGCATTCGTACTGCTTAGTCTTCCAGCAGTTCTTCAGCCTGACCCAGGATGTTTTCCAGGGTGAAGCCGAACTCTTCGAACAGTGCCGAAGCCGGAGCCGATTCGCCGTAAGTGGTCATGCCGATCACGCGACCTTCCAGACCCACGTACTTGAACCAGAAGTCGGCGTGTGCCGCTTCGATGGCGATACGTGCGCTGACTTGCAACGGCAGAACGGCTTGCTTGTAGCCCGCGTCCTGAGCATCGAACACGCTGGTGCAAGGCATCGAAACCACGCGCACCTTGCGGCCCTGCTCGGTCAGCTTGTCGTAAGCCTGAACCGCCAGACCCACTTCCGAACCGGTCGAAATCAGGATCAGCTCAGGCTCGCCTGCGCAGTCCTTCAGTACATAACCGCCACGGCTGATGTCGGCGATCTGGCCGGCATCGCGTTCCTGGTGTTGCAGGTTCTGACGCGAGAAGATCAGCGCCGATGGGCCGTCCTTGCGCTCCAGAGCGTTTTTCCAGGCCACGGCCGATTCAACGGCATCGGCTGGACGCCAGGTGTCGAGGTTCGGTGTGGTACGCAGGCTGGTCAGTTGCTCGATCGGCTGGTGCGTCGGGCCGTCTTCGCCCAGACCGATGGAGTCGTGGGTGTAGACGTGGATCACTTGCTTCTTCATCAGCGCCGACATGCGCACGGCGTTGCGGGCGTATTCCATGAACATCAGGAAGGTCGCGCCGTAAGGCACCAGGCCGCCGTGCAGGGTCACGCCGTTCATGATTGCGGTCATGCCGAATTCGCGCACGCCGTAGTACATGTAGTTGCCGCTGGCGTCTTCAGCGCTGACGCCTTTGCAACCTTTCCACAGGGTCAGGTTGGAACCGGCGAGGTCAGCGGAGCCGCCAAGCAGTTCCGGCAGCAGCGGGCCGAAGGCGTTCAGGGTGTTCTGGCTGGCTTTACGGCTGGCGATGGTTTCGCCTTTGGCCGCAACTTCAGCGATGTAAGCCGAAGCTTTTTCGGAGAAGTCAGCCGGCAGTTCACCGCTCAAGCGGCGGATCAGTTCGTTGGCTTCGGTCGGGAACGCAGCGGAGTAAGCAGCGAAACGCTGATCCCACTCGGCTTCGGCCGCGCGACCTTTTTCCTTGGCATCCCACTCGGCATAGATGTCGGCCGGGATTTCGAACGGGCCGTAGTTCCAGTTCAGTGCCTTGCGGGTCAGAGCGATTTCCGCATCACCCAGTGGGGCGCCGTGGCAGTCTTCTTTGCCCTGCTTGTTCGGCGAACCGAAACCGATGGTGGTCTTGCAGCAGATCAGCGTCGGCAGCGGGCTCTTGCGCGCGGTCTCGATGGCGGTCTTGATCTCTTCCGGGTCGTGACCGTCAACGTTGCGGATCACTTGCCAGTTGTAGGCTTCGAAACGCTTCGGGGTGTCATCGGTGAACCAGCCTTCGACTTCGCCGTCGATGGAGATGCCGTTGTCATCGTAGAAGGCGATCAGCTTGCCCAGACCCAAGGTACCGGCCAGGGAAGCGACTTCGTGGGAAATGCCTTCCATCATGCAGCCATCACCGAGGAATACGTAGGTGTGGTGGTCAACGATGTTGTGGTTCGGGCGGTTGAACTGCGCTGCCAGAACTTTTTCTGCCAGAGCGAAACCGACGGCGTTAGCCAGCCCCTGACCCAGCGGGCCGGTGGTGGTTTCAACGCCCGGGGTGTAACCGAATTCCGGGTGGCCAGGGGTGCGGCTGTGCAATTGACGGAACTGCTTGAGGTCGTCGATCGACAGGTCGTAACCGGTCAGGTGCAGCAGCGAGTAGATCAACATCGAGCCGTGGCCGTTGGACAGCACGAAGCGGTCACGGTCGGCGAACGATGGATTGCTCGGGTTGTGCTTGAGGTAGTCGCGCCAAAGCACTTCGGCGATATCTGCCATACCCATAGGGGCACCGGGATGGCCGCTGTTGGCTTTTTGCACGGCATCCATGCTGAGGGCACGAATGGCGTTGGCACGCTCACGACGGCTAGGCATCGCTGATCTCCTGGGTTCTGGTAAGTCGAAACGGAAAAAAGGAGGGCATTTTCCCTCACCGGAGCGCCTCGGGGCAATGACAGATAGTCATCGAGGGGCGTTTTTCCAATGGATAGCGGCGCTTTCTGTTGGTGAAACCTTTCCGCTACTCGTTTGTAGAGTTAACCGTCTCGTGAGAAGTGCCATTTATCGAGCAATATCAAAACTTTTTGATATTGACCTTGCGATGAATTCCCCCCGTCACTAGACTGCGGCCCTATGAATTTACGCGTGCCTTCCATTCGCCATGACGATTGCGACGAGCTGGCGGCCCTGTGCAAGGCCGGCGGCGATCCGCTGCGGCTGAATGTATTGCGCGCGCTAGCCAACGATTCGTTCGGCGTATTGGAGCTGGCGCAGATTTTCGGCATCGGTCAATCCGGCATGAGTCATCACCTTAAAGTGTTGGCGCAGGCCGACTTGGTGGCGACACGCCGAGAAGGCAACGCGATTTTCTATCGCCGCGCCCTGCCCCACACCGAACTGTTGGGCGGCAAGTTGCACGCAGCATTGTTAGAAGAAGTCGACAACCTGACGCTGCCTGACGATGTGCAGACGCGCATTGAACAGGTGCACGGCCAACGTGCGGCGGCCAGTCAGGACTTTTTCGCCCGGGTCGCGGAGAAATTTCGCGCCCAGCAAGATTTGATCGCAGGCCTGCCGCAGTACCGCGACAGCGTGCTGGCCCTGCTCGACAAACTGAACTTCAATGGTGCGGCCACGGCCATTGAAGTCGGCCCCGGCGATGGTGCTTTTCTGCCGGAACTGGCGCGTCGCTTCCACGCCGTCACCGCGCTGGACAACAGCCCGGCGATGCTCGAACTGGCGCGTCAGGTTTGCGAACGTGAACAGCTGGCTAACGTCAGCCTGCAATTGGCCGATGCATTGAACGGCACAAGCCTTCAGGCCGATTGCGTTGTACTGAATATGGTGTTGCACCATTTCGCCGCGCCGGCCGATGCGCTCAAGCACATGGCCGACCTGCTGCAACCGGGCGGTAGCCTGCTCGTGACAGAGTTATGTAGCCACAACCAGAGTTGGGCCAGGGAGGCCTGCGGTGATCTGTGGTTGGGGTTTGAACAGGACGATTTGGCCCGTTGGGCCACCGCTGCGGGACTCGTTCCCGGGGAAAGCCTCTATGTAGGCTTACGTAATGGTTTCCAGATCCAGGTTCGCCATTTTCAGCGACCGACTGGCGACACTCACCATCGGTAAATTCAGGAAAACATCGAGATGAGCGAATACTCCCTCTTCACCTCCGAGTCCGTGTCCGAAGGGCATCCGGACAAAATCGCCGACCAGATTTCCGATGCGGTGCTGGACGCCATCATTACCCAGGACAAACACGCACGCGTTGCCGTGGAAACTCTGGTCAAGACTGGCGTGGCCATCGTTGCCGGTGAAGTCACCACCAGCGCCTGGGTCGATCTGGAAGAGATCGTGCGTAACGTGATTCTCGACATCGGCTACAACAGCTCCGACGTCGGCTTCGACGGCGCGACCTGCGGCGTGATGAACATCATCGGCAAGCAGTCCCCAGACATCAACCAGGGTGTTGACCGTGCCAAGCCTGAAGATCAGGGCGCCGGCGACCAGGGCCTGATGTTCGGCTACGCCAGCAACGAAACCGACGTGCTGATGCCTGCACCGATCACCTTCTCGCACCAGTTGGTGCAGCGCCAGGCTGAAGCCCGTAAATCGGGTCTGCTGCCTTGGCTGCGTCCAGACGCCAAGTCGCAAGTGACTTGCCGTTACGAAGGCGGCAAGGTTGTCGGCATCGACGCGGTTGTTCTGTCGACCCAGCACAACCCTGAAGTGTCGTACAAAGACCTGCGCGAAGGCGTGATGGAGCTGATCGTCAAGCACGTACTGCCTGCCGAACTGCTGAGCAAAGACACCCAGTTCCACATCAACCCGACCGGCCAGTTCATCATTGGCGGCCCGGTAGGTGACTGCGGTCTGACCGGTCGCAAGATCATCGTCGACAGCTACGGCGGCATGGCCCGTCACGGCGGCGGCGCGTTCTCCGGTAAAGATCCATCGAAGGTTGACCGTTCGGCTGCCTACGCTGGCCGTTACGTTGCCAAGAACATCGTCGCGGCCGGCCTGGCCGAGCGTTGCGAGATTCAGGTGTCCTACGCGATCGGCGTGGCTCAGCCTACTTCGATCTCGCTGAACACCTTCGGCACCGGCAAGATCAGCGATGACAAGATCGTCAAACTGGTCCGTGAAGTGTTCGACCTGCGTCCATACGCAATCACCACCATGCTCGACCTGCTGCACCCGATGTACCAGGAAACTGCAGCGTACGGCCACTTCGGTCGCACGCCAGAGACCAAGACTGTTGGCGAAGACACCTTCACCACGTTCACCTGGGAAAAAACCGACCGCGCCGACGCCCTGCGCGCTGCTGCTGGTCTGTAATATTTCCCCGGCAGTACCCAAAAGCCCCGCACGGTTCGCGCCGTGCGGGGCTTTTTTATGCCTTGAAGATCAAAAGATCGCAGCCTCCGGCAGCTCCTACCCTGATCAATGTAGGAGCTGCCGAAGGCTGCGATCTTTTGATCTTCCGACGTTGAAACAACCCGATAAACACCCGTCCGACCTCGCTCAAAATCCTGACTAACCTTCAAAAACCCCCATGAGCAAGGACGCTCACGATGCATTGGTTTTTGTTTGTTTTGCTGCACCTCCTAAGCCTGACTGGCTACGCCTCTCAATGCCCGGACTGGGCGCCCCCTCAAGCCCAGCGCGAAATCACCGTCCTGCAAAACCAGATCAACCAATGGGACGACGCCTACCACCGCGAAGGCCGCTCACTGATTGCCGATGAACTCTACGACCAATCCCTTGCGCAACTGAACGAATGGCGAGCGTGTTTCAAACTGTCCTCGCCAACCGATCCTTTGCGTACAGCTTCAGGCTCAATCGCGCACCCCATCGCCCACACCGGTCTGGATAAAATCCACAAAGCCGAGGCCGTAGAAACCTGGCTACGCGAGCGCAAGGATGTCTGGATACAACCTAAAGTCGATGGCGTCGCGGTGACGCTGATTTATCGCGAGGGCGTTTTGCAGCAGGCAATCAGTCGCGGGGATGGGGTTAGTGGTCAGGACTGGACGACGTCGGCGCGCAACATCAAAGCCATCCCGCAACGCCTCACACAACCGTTGGATCTGCTCGTGCAGGGCGAACTCTACTGGCAGCTGAACGAGCACGTGCAAGCCCAATCCGGGAGTGTTAACGCTCGCGCCACCGTCGCCGGCCTGATGGGACGCAAAAATCTGGAGGCCGAACAAGCCGCCGGAATTGGACTGTTTGTCTGGGACTGGCCTCAGGGCCCAGCGCAATTGCCCGAGCGAATCGCCGCGCTGACAAAACTGGGTTTCGCCACAGTTGAACCCTACAGCCATCCCGTCACCGACTTTGCTGCCGCACAGAAATGGCGCGATCACTGGTATCGCTCGCCCCTGCCCTTCGCCACGGACGGCGTGGTGTTGCGTCAGAGTCAGCGTCCACCTGCCGAGCGCTGGCAGGCTCGCGCGCCTTATTGGGCAATTGCCTGGAAATATCCGTTTGCCCAGGCGTTGGCTGAAGTACGCAGGGTCAACTTCAAAGTCGGTCGAACCGGGCGCATCACGCCAGTACTCGAACTCAAATCCGTCACGCTCGATGACCGTGAGATCAAACGGGTCAGCGCCGGCTCCTTCAAACGCTGGCAAGAGCTGGATATTCGCCCCGGTGATCAAGTGGCAATCAGCCTCGCCGGCCTGACCATTCCACGGCTCGACAGTGTGGTGCTGCGCGCCACCGCACGCACAGACCTCAACATCCCCCGCGCCGACGACTTTCACACCCTGAGTTGCTGGCAACCCACGCCTGGCTGCGAAAGCCAGTTTCTCGCCCGTTTGACCTGGCTCAGTGGCAAGCAAGGCCTGGCCCTGCAACATGTCGGTCGTGGCACCTGGGAGAAACTTTTGGAAACAGGCCGTCTGAACAACCTGCTGGATTGGCTGACCCTCGATGCCCGAGAGCTTGCTAACATTGCCGGCTTCGGCGAACGCAGCAGCGTGCGCCTGATGCACAGTTTCCACAGCGCCCGACAACAGCCGTTTGCACGATGGCTCAAAGCATTGGGCTTGCCGCCGACCGGTCAGGCACAACTGGCTGACTCATGGCAGGCGCTGGCACAACGTGATACCGAACAATGGCAAGCAGAAGCCGGTATCGGCCCCGGTCGCGCGGCGCAATTGAGCGCATTCTTTCGCGACCCGCAGGTGCTAGCCTTGAGCGAAACCTTACAGGCCGCCGGAATCGACGGTTTCTGAATACGCAATCCCGGCCCGCCGGGAACCCAACGGTCGCCGAGGCGCTCCAACAGCGCAGTGCCTACCCGACCCGAACGCCTTTGCACATGGAGCTTTTATGAAATT
This sequence comes from Pseudomonas sp. PB103, assembly GCF_009764635.1. Classification (NCBI taxonomy): domain Bacteria; kingdom Pseudomonadati; phylum Pseudomonadota; class Gammaproteobacteria; order Pseudomonadales; family Pseudomonadaceae; genus Pseudomonas; species Pseudomonas sp. PB103. The sequence goes on from NZ_RWIL01000123.1 coordinate 92,915, forward strand.
TCTCGCACCGCTGGCCATGCTGACCTTCTGCGGCATGCTTGCCGCCCCTGTCATGGCCGACGAAGACGCCCCGGGCCTGACTGGCTGCGCGGCCAAGAAGCAGGGCATCATCAACCAGATCGAACAGGCCAAATCGCGCGGCAATGCCGATCAGCAGGCTGGCCTGGAAAAAGCCCTGAGCGAAGTGACCGAACACTGCACCGACGCCGGCCTGAAGAAAGAGCGCGAAAACAAAGTGCTTGAGGCCAAACACGAAGTGAGCCAGCGCCAGGCGGATCTGGACAAGGCGATGAAGAAAGGCGATCCGGAAAAGATCAACAAACGCAAAGACAAACTCGCCGAGTCACGTAAAGAACTGCAGGACGCACTGGACGAAATCGACAAGTAATTGATGCCCTTGTGGCGAGGGGATTTATCCCCGATGGGCTGCGAAGCGGCCCCAAGTCCATTCAGCTCAGCTGTAACAGGCATACCTGGTTGAATGGATTTGCGACAGCTACGCCGCCGATCGGGGATAAATCCCCTCGCCACAGGGTTACTCAGCAGTCTTGAAGATCAATGATCGCGAAACTGTTTATGGCAAGCGCTGCAGGCATCTTCGACTTTCTGCACCGCAGGCCCGAGGTTGCTGGCCTTGTACGGCTGAATCTGGCTGGCGATCACCAATTCACCGGTGGCTGTTTCCAGCTGGCGGGCCATGTCCTGAAACTGTGCCTGTTTCTGCCAGACATCGTCCTTGGCGCTGGTGTGATCTTCTTCGCGAACCTGCGGGAAGTGCTTCCACGGTTCATGGGACAACGCGTCGAGTTTCACCGCACCTTCGGCGAACTTCGGCCCGTCGAACGGAATGCGTCCGCGCAACATGCCACCGAGGTCTTCGCCGGTTTTGAGCATCTGTTTGAAGATTGCCTTGCGCTGACCCAGTGGAGAGTTCGGATCGACACCGCCGCAGGCGGACAAGGTCAGACAGGCCAGCAATACAACAGCAATTCTTTTAAGAGTCATGGTGGCTTCAGGTCACGGAATCGGCGGCCAGTATCCCCGCGTCACCGACAAACACCAATAGCCCTATTAAAATTAAGGGTTGTCTGAACGCATGGAGCATTCGGGCAACCGGCACAGGAATTACTCCATGAACAGCCGTTCCCCGGCCTGGCGTCACCCGCTGATCCCGACCCTTGCGCTGCTGGCAATGCTTGCCGGCTGCACCGGTGGCGACAACGCCAAGCCGAAAACCCACGCCCTGGCCACTTACTCCAGCGCTAGCTGGGAAGCACTGCCGGCGGTGTCCGACAGCGATCTGGTCGCCGGTTTCGGTTCGTGGCGCAGCGCCTGCACACGACTCAAGGCTGATGCGGTATGGGGCACCACCTGCGCAGCCGCCGCCAATGTGCCGCAGAGCGCCAACGAGATTCGCGCGTTCCTCAAACAGAATCTCGACGTTTACGGCCTGCGCGCCGAAAACGACAACCCCAACGGCTTGATTACCGGCTATTACGAGCCGGTCTACCCCGGCAGCCTGACCCCCACTACGGTGGCCAATGTGCCGGTGTATGGCGTGCCCGAAGACATGATCATTGTCTCGCTCGACAGCATCTATCCGGAACTGAAAGGCAAGCGCCTGCGCGGACGTCTTGAAGGCCGCGTGCTCAAGCCTTACGACGATGCCGCGACCATTGAATCGAAAGGCATCAAAGCCCCCGTGGTTGCCTACCTGACCGATCCGATGAACCTGCAATTTCTGCAGATCCAGGGTTCCGGGCGGATTCAGACCGAGGACGGCAAACAGCTGCGCATCGCCTACGCCGATCAGAACGGCCATCCGTACCGGCCGATCGGCCGCTGGCTGGTCGAGCAAGGCGAGTTGAAGAAAGAAGACGTGACCATGAGCGCGATCAGCAACTGGGCCAAGGCCAACCCGGCGCGCATCCCGGAGCTGCTCGGCAGCAACCCCAGTTATGTGTTCTTCACCCGCAACCCGGACAGCAACGAAGGCCCGCGCGGTTCGCTGAACGTGCCGCTGACTGCCGGCTACAGCGCAGCAGTGGATCGCAAGGTGATTCCGTTGGGCAGTCTGTTGTGGCTGTCGACCACACGCCCGGATGGTACGGCACTGGTGCGCCCGGTGGCGGCGCAGGATACCGGCGGCGCGATTGCCGGCGAAGTGCGTGCGGATCTGTTCTGGGGCACGGGTGACGCGGCCGGGCAACTGGCCGGGGACATGAAACAGCAAGGGCAGATCTGGATGCTCTGGCCAAAAGGCGCGGCGCTGCCGCAAGTGCCGCAGGTGGCTGATACACCCAAGGACAAATCCTGAGATGTTTGTTGCCTGATCAATCGCCATCGCGGGCAAGCCCGCTCCCACAGTAATTGATGGTGACCACACATTTTGTGTACACCAAAAAAACCTGTGGGAGCGGGCTTGCCCGCGATGAGGCCATCAGCAACACTGATAATCAAACAGACACAAAGAAGAACGAAGCAATCAACCCCATCCCCACAAACCACACCAGCGAACGCAGGATCGCCCAGTCCGCCAGGTAGCAAATGATGTACAGCAGGCGACTGGTGATAAACAGCACCGCCAGTACATTCACCGTCACCAGCTCCGCCGTGCCCACCAGGTGCGCGACAATTACCGCCGCACCAAACGCCGGCGTCACTTCAAAGCTGTTCATCTGCGCCGCATGCGCGCGCCTTGCGACACCGTTGAGGCTTTCGAGAAAGTCGCGCGGATCATGGTTGTCACTCAGGCGGTAGCCGCCCACGGCCTTGGCCACCCCTGTGCAGATATACGGCAGGAAAATCGCGATCAACACACACCACAGAGCCACCGTCATAACGCCGTCCTTCTTTCGAGTTTTAGAATTCGCGAGCGGTCAGAACTTCATCACCAGCATGCCGATCAGCACCAACCCACAGGCTAAGAGCCGTGGCCGGCCAAAAGGTTCTTTGAGGTAGCGCATGCCGAACAGCACCACCAGGATCACGCTGATCTCGCGCAACGCTGCCGCCTCCGCAATCGAGCCCAACTGCATCGCCCATAGCACCAGAGCGTAGCTGGCCAATACGCAGAAGCCCACCGCCAAGCCCAGCTTCCATTGCTCACGCCAGAACTGCATGAACGCCGGACGCTTGGCGACCCATGCCAGCAGCGGAAACGGCCAGGCACTGAGCAACGTGACCCAGACCAGATAATCCAGCGGATGCGACCAGCGCCGCAGCGCCTGGCCATCGATGTAGGTGTAGCAACCGATGCACAGGCCGATCAGCGCCACCACCGGCAGCATCGACCACGGCAAGTGTTTGCCACCGCCGCCCTGCCACAGCAGGCACGCCATGCCGAACGGGATCAGCATGATCCCGAAGATCTGCTGCGTGGTGAGCACTTCACCGGCGAAGATCAAGGTCAGCGCCAGCACCACCAGCGGCGACAGCCCACGCATCAGTGGATAAACCAGCCCCAGATCGCCGACCCGATAGGCCTGGATCAGCAGATAGCGGTAGAGCAATTCAAACGCCGCTGAAGCCAGAATCCATGGCCAGATTTCCATCGGCGGCAAGCTCACAAATGGAAACGCAATGGCCACAACCAGCAGCGCCACGGTGTCCATGCACGCCACCACCAAAAGCCGTTCGGCACTGAACTTGATCAACGTATTCCACGTCGCATGCAACAGCGCCGCCATCAATACCAAACCCGTCGCCAGCACCCTTCACCCCTTATTTTTATGAGTCCCCGTGTAGGAGCTGCCGGAGGCAGCGATCTTTTGATTCTGATTTTCAACAACAAGATCAAAAGATCGCAGCCTTCGGCAGCTCCTACAGTGAAAATCGATAATTCGAATAGTCAGATTATTGATTCGCGATGTGTCAGCAGCTGTTTATACTGCAAGCGACCACGCCGCACTCAGTTGCGCACAGAAAAATTTCAATAATTCCTGCCTGCACCGACGCTCTTCGAGATCGGTCGTCGGCCTGCGTATGCCTGATCAACGCGTCAAGACTAACGACAGAGACCTTGCGCATGCCACTCGCCTTGCTTGCACTCGCTGTTGCCGCGTTCGGCATCGGCACCACTGAATTCGTCATCATGGGTCTGCTGCCCGACGTTGCCCGCGACCTCGCCGTGAGCATTCCGCATGCCGGCCTGCTGATCACCGGTTACGCGCTGGGCGTGGTATTCGGCGCACCGATCCTGGCGATCGGCACGGCCAACATGCCACGCAAAGCGACATTGCTGGGCATGACGCTGATGTTCATCCTCGGCAACATCCTCTGCGCCCTCGCCCCCAACTACGCAACGCTGATGGCCGCGCGGGTGGTGACGGCGCTGTGCCATGGCGCATTTTTCGGCATCGGTTCGGTGGTCGCCGCCGGGCTGGTGGCGCCGAACAAACGCGCTCAGGCGATTGCGATGATGTTCACCGGGCTGACCCTGGCCAACGTGCTCGGCGTGCCATTGGGCACAGCGCTCGGCCAGTACGCAGGCTGGCGTTCGACCTTCTGGGCGGTGTCGGTTATCGGTGTCATCGCTGCCCTCGCACAATGGTTGTGGCTGCCGAAACACATCCCCATGGACAAGGCCAACCTCGCCAGCGAATTCAAAGTGCTGGGCAAGGTCAATGTGCTGCTGGCGTTGGGCATGAGTGTGCTGGCCTCGACCAGTCTGTTCAGCGTGTTCACTTATATCGCGCCGATCCTGCAGGACATCACTGGCGTCAGCCCGCACGGTGTGACCGTGATGTTGCTGCTGTTCGGTGTCGGTTTGACCGGCGGCAGCATGCTCGGCGGACGTTTGGCCGATAGCCGTTTGTTGCCTTCGCTGGTCGGTGTGGCCTTGGCGGTGGTGGTGATTCTGGCGGCGTTCAGCCAGACCAGCCGCTCGGTGGTACCGGCAGCGATCACCCTGGTGCTGTGGGGGATTTTTGCCTTCGCGCTGTGCCCGATCCTGCAACTGCTGATCATCGATCAGGCGCATGAAGCACCGAATCTGGGCTCGACGCTGAACCAGAGTGCGTTCAATCTCGGCAACGCGGCGGGTGCATGGATCGGCGGGTTGGTGGTTGCCAGCGGCGCAGATCTGGCCGACTTGCCTTGGACGGGTGCCGTGGTCGGTGTGTTGACGGTACTGACGGCGTTGTTCTTCATCTACCTGCAACGTCGTAGCGCGACTGCGGTCAATGTGTCCGGCTAATCGTGTTGTGCCAGGAAGCGCCCTCACCCTAACCCTCTCCCAGAGGGAGAGGGGACTGACTGTGTTGAATGTTCGAGTTACATCGACCTGAAATTTCGAGCCGAACTCAGGCCCTGAAAGACTTGAAGATCTGCTCCCTTTCCCCCTCTCGCTAAGGGAGAGGGCTGGGGTGAGGGGGCTCTTGATCTCATCACACAATCAACTGTGTCCCGATCCTGACTCAACCCATCCAACACCTGCACCAAAGATTCGGTGCGCTATCTTTCCCCCCCCTCATCCAAAGGACCCCGGATGCTTGAACTCGTCGCCGCTTTCATCTGTTTGACCACCCTCCTCACCTTCGTCAACTTCCGCTTCATCGGCCTGCCGCCGACCATCGGCGTGATGGTTACCGCGTTGATGTTTTCCCTGCTGCTGCAAGGCCTCAGCGTGCTCGGCTACCCCGGCCTCGAAGAACGCGTGCAGCAACTGATCGGCCAGATCGACTTCGGCGATCTGCTGATGAACTGGATGCTGTCGTTCCTGTTGTTCGCCGGCGCCTTGCACGTGAACCTCAACGACTTGCGCAGCTACCGCTGGCCCATCGGCCTGCTGGCGACCTTCGGTGTCCTGATCGCCACGGCGGTGATCGGCAGCCTCGCCTATTACATCTTTGCCCTGTTCGGCTGGCACGTGAGCTTCCTGTACTGCCTGTTGTTCGGCGCACTGATTTCGCCGACTGACCCGATCGCGGTGCTCGGCGTACTGCGAACCGCCAACGCTTCGAAACCGCTGAAAACTACCATCGTCGGCGAATCGCTGTTCAACGATGGCACTGCGGTGGTGGTGTTCACCGTGTTGCTGGGCATCGCCCAACTTGGCGAAACCCCGACCGTTGGTGCCACCGCCCTGCTGTTCGCGCACGAAGCCATTGGCGGCGTCGTGTTCGGCGGGCTGATCGGTTATCTGGTCTACCTGATGATCAAGAGCATCGAGCAGCACCAGATCGAAGTGATGCTGACCCTTGCGCTGGTGATCGGCGGTTCGGCCATGGCCAGCGAACTGCACGTTTCGGCACCGATCGCGATGGTGGTAGCCGGTCTGATCATCGGTAACCTGGGGCGCAACCTGGCGATGAACGACATGACCCGCAAATACCTCGACGGTTTTTGGGAGTTGCTCGATGACATGCTCAACGCACTGCTGTTTGCGCTGATCGGCCTGGAGCTGTTGCTGCTGCCGTTCAACTGGTTGCACTTGGCGGCGGCAGGTTTGTTGGCGGTGGCGATTCTGTTGTCGCGCCTGCTCACCGTGGCCCCGGCGATTGTCCTGCTGCGCCGCTGGCGCACGGTGCCGCGCGGCACCATCCGCGTGTTGACGTGGGGTGGTTTGCGCGGTGGCGTCTCGGTGGCGCTGGCACTGTCGCTGCCGCTGGGCACCGAACGTGACTTGTTGCTGAGCATCACCTACATCGTCGTGCTGTCGTCGATTCTGGTGCAGGGCCTGACCATTGGCCGGGTTGTCCGTGGGGTGACTGCCCCACAAGGCGCCAGCGCTGCCGATGCTGCGCACTGACACTTGACCGGGCTCCGTCGCAGCGCATCTGCGCTGCGACGGAGTACACGCAACACCCTCCCCGCCCGATACGATCTCTTCCGTTAGCCGGACGCTCTCAGCACCGCATCCACCTGCTCGGCCGCGTGCAAAAGAATGCTGTCGTCTCGAAAACCGCCAATCATTTGCAGACCTGCAGGCAACGCCCCGGCGTTGCGCACGAGCGGAATGTTGATCTGAGGCAAACCGAACGCCATCCAGAATTTGCTGAAATCCGAAGGCCCGGTCGCGCCAAGGCCCAACGGGGCGACGATGCCGCAGCTCGCCCCCAGCATGGCGTCAAACGGTTTGAATATTGGTTCCAGCACAGCGGCCAATGCTGCCAAACGTTTCTTTGCCGCAGATTCCTGTTCCCACGTCGTCAGGCGGGCGCGTTCGATCATCGCCAACACTTCTTCGCTGAGTAGCTCAGGCTGCGCTTGCAGTTCTTTGGCCAGCGATCGGGCGCCCTCGCAATCGTTGATCAACAAATGGTCATCGAATACCGTCGCAAACTCCTCGGGCAACTCCACCTCGCGCACCTGATGGCCCGCCCGGCGCAGATCTTCAACGGCAGCGTCCAGCGATCTGGCGATGTCCTCATCGACCTGATCCCAGCGCGCGGTGCGACAGAAGCCGAACGTGCACAACTGCCGCTCATGAGCACTCGCCGGCAACCCAGGGATCAAGACCTGAGCCATCAAGTGCAGATCACGCACCGAGCGGCCATACCAACCCACCGTGTCGAAGCTCGGCGCCAGCGGTTTTACCCCCTCCAGAGAAACCAGCCCATAGGTCGGTTTGAACGCATACAGTCCGCAATACGAGGCCGGTTTGATCAACGATCCAGCGGTCTGCGTACCCAAGGCGATCGGAAAAAACCCGGCCGCCATCCCCGCTGCCGAGCCGGCACTGGAGCTTCCCGGCGTCCGCTCGAAATCATGCGGATTACGCGTCGGCCCGGTGTGCATGTACGCGAATTCGGTGGTGTGGGTCTTGCCCATGATCACCGCGCCGGCCTGACGCAACAGCGCGACGACATGCGCATCACGCGAAGGACAATTGCCTGCATAGATCGGCGAGTAAAACCCCGTGGGATGATCGGCGGTGTCGAAGATGTCCTTGATCCCCACCGGCACACCGGCAAGGAGGCCATTGGTATTGCGGTTTTTAATCTGGCGAGCCTGGCGGCGTACCTGATCCGGGTCGACCGCAACAAAGGCTTGTACGCTGTGCTCCTGGGCTTCGACACAATCGAGAAAATGCTCGGCGACCGATTCTGCGCTCACCATGTCCGAACGCACCATGTGCGAAATGGCAGTGGCGTCAGCCTGATTAAAATTGTGCATAGATACCCTGCAGATCAGTGAAGCCCTTTATCTCGATCGGGTTTCCGGCAGGGTCCAGAAAAAACATGGTCGCCTGCTCACCGGGCTCGCCGGCAAAACGAAGGCTGGGTGGCAGAACAAATTCCACTTGGGCTTCGATCAAGCGGTCTTTCAAGACGTGCCAGTCAGACATTTCGAGGATCACGCCCAGGTGCGGCATCGGCACGTTGTGCTCACCGACTTTGCCGGTGTTACTCACCGCAAAGGGCTCGCCCAGATGCAACGACAATTGATGCCCGAAAAAATTGAAATCGACCCAAGTGTCGGTGCTGCGCCCTTCTTCGCATCCCAATAAATCCCCGTAGAACTGGCGGGTAACCTGCAAATCACGGACGTGCATCGCGAGATGAAAAATCGATTGCATAGAGAACTCCTGACGATCGCCGGACGATAGAAACAGCTCAACAGTTGAAGACTGTGCGGTTGGCATCAAAAGAGATAGCCTGTAATTCTTTCCGTCATCAAAAGCATTTCTTATGGACTCGCGCTATTTAAGAAGCCTGATCACCGTCGTCGAATGTGGCTCGATCGCCCATGCCGCGCGCGTCGAAGGCTTGACGGCCGCAGCGATCAGCCAGCGTATTCTCGCCCTCGAACGGCAACTCGGCTTTGAGCTGTTGTCCCGCGTCGGCCACGCCGCCAAGCCGAGTCAGGCCTGCCTCGATTTACTGCCCAGGGCCAGACGCATCGTGCGCGAAGTGGCGTTACTGGCGGGAGATGCGGACCTCGCAGGGCTGACGGGACCGTTGCGCATCGGCGCGATTTCCACGGTTCTGACCGGGCTGTTGCCGGGAGCACTGCGCGCACTGACCGAGTTGGCGCCGGGGCTGACGCCGGTGATCGTGCCGGGAACATCGCGGTCGTTGTATCAAGCACTTCTTTCGGGAGAAATGGATGCGGCGATCCTCGTGGTTCCGCCGTTCGAGTTGCCCAAAGCGCTGCAAGCGGTGTCCCTGCGCAAGGAGCCGCTGGTGTTTCTGTCGAAGCAAACGTCCACGCAGAGCATCCCCGCACAACTGATGAACCAGCCCTACATCCGTTACGACCCTGACGCATGGGGCGGGCGGCACGCCGAGCACTATCTGGCGGAGCATGGACTGACGCCGACGCCGCTGGTCGATCTCGACGCGCTGGAGACCATTGCCATGCTGGTGACGGGCGGCATGGGCGTGAGCCTCGTGCCCTATTGGTCCGGTTTTGAGCAATGGGCTCAGCAATGTGCGGTAAGCCCGCTTGGCACTGACCGCTACGACCGTGAGATCGCGCTGATCAGCCCCGCCCAGACCGATCGGCCGAACATGATCAGCGCCTTGTGCAAAGCGCTTTCAACCGCCACCCCTGAGCGCAATCAATCTTTCTTCGACTCGCCTTGATCGTCTTCAGGGCCATCGACTTTCGCCGAGCCGCTCTCGCTGCGGATCTGCGCGTGGCTGATCAGGGCGAAGATAAAGCTGCCGCCGATGATATTGCCCGCCAGCGTGGGGCCGGCGAAGACCATCCAGAAATCACTCCACGGCAACTCGCCGGCAAACACCAGGTACGACACTTCGGCCGAACCGACGACGATGTGGGTGAAATCGCCGAGCGCCATGAGGTAGGTGATGAGGATGATGATCCACATCTTCGCGCTCTCCATGGACGGGATCATCCAGACCATGGTGGCAATCATCCAGCCGGAAACGATGCCTTTGGCGAACATCTGGCTGGCGTGGTTTTCCATGACCTTGCGGCCGATTTCGAGGAAGGCGTGGTCAGTCTTGGTGTCGAAGATCGGCAGTTCGAGCATCACGTATGCCACCAGAATCGTGCCACACAGGTTGCCGACCAACACCACTGTCCACAGCCGGATCAGCCGGCCGAAGTTGCGGACCGTCGGTTTGGTCATCACCGGCAGCACGGCGGTCAGGGTGTTTTCGGTGAACAGTTGCTGGCGGGCGAGGATCACCGCGAGGAAGCCTGCGCAGTAACCGAAACTGGCGATCACCTTGAATTCGTCGCCCTCGGGCAGGCGTGAATTGAGCAAGCCCATGCCCATCAGTGACAGGCCCATGGTCAGCCCGGCGGCGAGCGCCGACCACCAGAGTGCGGCAATGCTGCGCTCCAGCTCCTGATCGCCTTGGGTGCGGATGATTTCATGCAGGACGGCCGCACGGGGCGGCTGGTTTTTCTCGACTTCGTGCTGCTCTTTGGCCGAGAGGTCGGGGGTCTTGCCGTCAGTGGGCGTGGTCATGGCGAGGGAACCGTGGGGGGTGGTGTTTAGCTACGACCCTTGCGGCTTGTAATACGTTCTGTGAGCGCCACGCAAATCCTCCGCCGGACCTGTAGGAGCTGCCGCAGGCTCGGGCCGCGATCGGACGATCTTTTGATCTTGCTTTACAAAAACAAAGTCAAAAGATCGCAGCCTGCGGCAGCTCCTACAGGGGTCGCGTTATTTGGTGACTAATTCATCTTCCTGGAACTGGTCTTTGACGTATTTGATTTCGGTGCGGCCGTGCGGTGCCGGCAAACCGTCTTCGCCGAGGTTCACAAACACCATTTTCTCGACGGTCAGAATGCTCTTGCGGGTGATCTTGTTGCGCACTTCGCAGGTCAGGGTGATCGAGGTGCGGCCGAACTCGGTGGCGGTGATGCCCAGTTCGATGATGTCGCCCTGGCGCGAGGCGCTGACGAAGTTGATTTCGGAAATGTACTTGGTCACCACGCGCTGATTGCCCAACTGCACGATGGCGTAAATCGCCGCTTCCTCGTCGATCCAGCGCAGCAGACTGCCACCGAACAGGGTGCCGTTGGGGTTAAGGTCTTCGGGTTTTACCCATTTGCGGGTGTGGAAATTCATGGGGGACGGACTCCGAGGTGTTTGGGCATTAGGTTTACTCCCCCAGCTTCAAGTTGCAAGCGACAAGCTGCAAGTAAAAGCCGAGCCGCTGTTACTTGTCGCTTGCGGCTTGCCACTCGCAGCTCAAAGAAAGCTATAATCGCCCCCGTTTCAAAACGGTCATCTTCAATTGATACCGTTTTCCCGCCACCTGTCCGAGGGGCGCTGCAGCAGGTTCAACCTGTCAGGCTCGGATGGGGCGTTGACCGGCCTTAGGCTGGACACTAAACGCACAACGGCGCCCATTCGCATACATTACGAATGGAGGCTCTTCATGAGCGCTGTTATCACGCCTGCAGATTTTAACGATTACAAAGTTGCCGACATGTCCCTGGCTGCCTGGGGTCGTCGCGAAACCATCATCGCCGAATCGGAAATGCCAGCTCTGATGGGTCTGCGTCGCAAGTACTCCGGCGAACAGCCGTTGAAAGGCGCCAAGATCCTCGGCTGCATCCACATGACCATTCAGACTGCCGTGCTGATCGAAACCCTGGTTGCCCTGGGTGCCGAAGTACGTTGGTCGTCGTGCAACATTTTCTCGACTCAGGATCAGGCTGCTGCCGCTATCGCTGCTGCCGGCATCCCGGTTTTCGCCTGGAAAGGCGAGACTGAAGAAGAGTACGAGTGGTGCCTGGAACAAACCATCCTGAAGGATGGCGCGCCATGGGACGCCAACATGATCCTCGACGACGGCGGCGACCTGACTCAGCTGCTGCACGACAAGTACCCACAAGTACTGGATCGCGTTCACGGCGTGACCGAAGAAACCACCACCGGCGTACACCGCCTGCTGGACATGCTGGCCAAAGGCGAGCTGAAAATCCCGGCCATCAACGTCAACGACTCGGTGACCAAGTCCAAGAACGACAACAAGTACGGCTGCCGTCACAGCCTGAACGATGCGATCAAGCGTGGTACCGACCACCTGCTGTCCGGCAAGCAAGCGCTGGTCATCGGTTACGGTGACGTGGGCAAGGGTTCGGCTCAGTCCCTGCGTCAGGAAGGCATGATCGTCAAGGTTTCCGAAGTTGACCCGATCTGCGCCATGCAAGCGTGCATGGACGGTTTCGAACTGGTTTCGCCGTTCATCGACGGTATCAACGACGGTTCCGAAGCAAGCATCGACAAAGCGCTGCTGGGCAAGATCGACCTGATCGTGACCACCACCGGTAACGTCAATGTTTGCGACGCGAACATGCTCAAAGCCCTGAAGAAGCGCGCTGTGGTCTGCAACATCGGTCACTTCGACAACGAAATCGACACCGCTTTCATGCGCAAGAACTGGGCATGGGAAGAAGTGAAGCCGCAAGTACACAAGATCCACCGTACCGGCGCTGGCGCTTTCGACGCTCAGAACGATGACTACCTGATCCTGCTGGCCGAAGGCCGTCTGGTTAACCTGGGTAACGCCACTGGTCACCCAAGCCGCATCATGGACGGTTCGTTCGCCAACCAGGTTCTGGCGCAGATCTTCCTGTTCGGCCAGAAGTACGCCGACCTGTCGCCAGCCCAGAAAGCCGAGCGCCTGACCGTTGAAGTACTGCCGAAGAAACTCGACGAAGAAGTGGCTCTGGAAATGGTTCGCGGCTTCGGCGGCGTGGTCACTCAACTGACCAAGCAACAGGCTGACTACATCGGCGTCACCGTCGAAGGCCCGTTCAAGCCGCACGCTTACCGCTACTAAGACAAGAGCAGCTGCGAGCTTCTAGCTTCAGGCGGCAAGTAAGGTCAAAAGCCGGACTTGCCGTGCGAAGCCTGAGGCTCTGCCATCATTTCAAAACAGCGTCAGGCTACAGGCTACTAGCACAAGAGATCAGCGCACCTCCGCTGCTCTTGCAGCTTGAAGCTTGCAGCTTGTAGCTGGAGGTTTCCTCCATGTCCCAAGACCGTCGCTACAGCTTCGAGTTCTTCCCGACCAAGACCGATGCTGGGCATGAAAAACTGCTCGCCACTGCCCGTCAGTTGGCCACTTACAACCCCGACTTCTTCTCCTGCACCTATGGCGCTGGTGGTTCGACCCGTGATCGCACCCTCAACACCGTTCTGCAACTGGAAAGCGAAGTAAAAGTACCGGCCGCACCGCACCTGTCGTGCGTCGGCGACAGCAAGGACGACCTGCGCGGCCTGCTGAACGAGTACAAGGCTGCCGGCATCAAGCGCATCGTTGCCCTGCGCGGTGACCTGCCGTCCGGCATGGGCATGACCAGCGGTGAGCTGCGTCACGCCAATGAACTGGTGGAATTCATTCGTGAAGAAACCGGCGATCATTTCCACATCGAAGTGGCTGCTTACCCGGAGATGCATCCGCAAGCGCGCAACTACGAAGACGATCTGGCCAACTTCATCCGCAAGGCCAAGGCCGGTGCCGACAGCGCGATCACCCAGTACTTCTTCAACGCCGACAGCTACTTCTACTTTGTCGAGCGTTTGCAGGCGCAGGGTGTCGATCTGCCGATCGTGCCGGGGATCATGCCGATCACCAACTACAGCAAACTCGCGCGCTTCTCCGACGCCTGCGGTGCGGAAATCCCGCGCTGGATTCGCAAGCAACTGGAAGCCTACGGCGATGACACGCAAAGCATTCAGCGCTTTGGTGAGCAAGTCGTCAGCGAGATGTGCGAGCGCCTGTTGCAGGGCGGCGCACCGGGGCTGCACTTCTATTCCATGAACCAGGCTGAGCCTAGCCTGGCGATCTGGAATAACCTGAAGTTGCCTCGTTAAGCGTTAGAAGCAAGATCAAAAGATCGCAGCCTTCGGCAGCTCCTACATTGGTATTAATTACACCTGTAGGAGCTGCCGAAGGCTGCGATCTTTTGCTTTTAAATGCCCGAAACAGAGCTTGTGCCGGCACTTTCTGGCTCTTTCGCGTTTCTCGTCGTAATCTCAAGCCATGCCTTTGATCACGCAGTTATTCGCCGTGCTGGTTTTTGCTTGCCTGAGCTTCGCCGCTCGGGGCGAGAAGCTGCGTATTGTCACCGAGCCGTGGGCGCCTTACGTCTATGAAGAGAACGGCAGGAACCTCGGTCTCGACTACGAAACCACGGCCATCGTCTTTAAACGTCTGGGTATCGAAGTGGAATGGCAATTCCTCCCGTGGAAGCGTTGCCTGTCGATGCTGGAGACCGGTCAGGCTGATGGCGCGCTGGATATTTTTCACAGCGACGAGCGCGATGCCACCCTGCTCTACCCGAGCGAACCGCTGTCGGACGTCGAGTTCGTGATGTTCTACGCCAACGCCCGGCCGCATCCGTTCAGCAAACTCGAACAACTCAAGGGCCTGACCATCGGCACCTCACCGGGTTATCTGTACAGCCCCGACTTCAACAATTCGACGCTGTTTACTCGTGAGCCGGCGCCGACCCACGAAGCCAACTTCGGCAAACTGGTGCGCGGTCGCATCGACCTGTTGATCACCGATCGCCGCGTTGGTCAGCACTTGCTCGATGAATTGAATATTCGCGATCAGATCAGTGAAAATCCAACCGTTATTAGTCGTCAAAGCCAGTTTTTGGCAGTTCGGCGCAATGCCGGCATGGATTTGCTGGTGCAGCGTTTCGGTGCCGAACTCAAACGTTTCAAGCGTGAACCGGCGTATGCGGAGCTGAGCACACGCTACGGCGCCGCCCCGTCCGAGGTCACGCCGCTGGGCAATGCCTCGGCTAGCAGTAAAACCGTTGAGCAGCAGGAAAGCAGCGCGCAGTGATTGCTCTGTTATACTCCGGCGTTCCCGCCAGGCTCACGCCCGGACGCCCGGAACCGTAACAGGCCTCTCGACCCGCTACAGCGCAGCCTCCCAGCCCGCGCGAGCGCTCCAGACGTGCCTTCGGAACCGCAGCAGGACCGGACGGGATTGCGTCCTCTTAAACGTGATTCGCGCCAGGCAAGACTCCCATTGGGCCAAGCCCTAACTAAAACAGGATTACTCATGTCCTTTGCTTCCCTCGGTCTCTCCGAGGCTTTAGTCCGCGCCATCGAAGATGCGGGCTATACCGAGCCTACTCCGGTGCAACAGCGGGCCATTCCCGCCGTGTTGCAAGGTCGCGACCTGATGGTGGCGGCTCAGACAGGTACCGGTAAAACCGGCGGTTTCGCCCTTCCGATCCTGGAGCGGTTGTTCCCCAACGGTCACCCGGACAAATCCCAGCGTCATGGCCCGCGCCAACCGCGCGTACTGGTCCTGACCCCGACCCGCGAACTCGCGGCCCAGGTACACGAGAGCTTCAAGATCTACGCCCGTGACCTGAAATTCGTCAGCGCCTGCATCTTCGGCGGCGTCGGCATGAACCCACAGGTTCAGGCCATGTCCCGCGGTGTTGACGTGCTCGTTGCCTGCCCGGGTCGTTTGCTTGACCTGTGCGGCCAGGGCAGCGTTGACCTGTCCCACGTGGAAATCCTCGTCCTCGACGAAGCCGACCGCATGCTCGACATGGGTTTCGTGCACGACGTGAAGAAAGTCCTCGCGCGCCTGCCGTCCAAGCGTCAGAACCTACTGTTCTCGGCGACGTTCTCCAAGGACATCACCGATCTTGCCGGCAAGCTGCTGCACAACCCGGAACGCATCGAAGTGACGCCGCCGAACACCACGGTCGAGCGCATCGAACAACGCGTCTTCCGTCTGCCGGCCAGCCACAAGCGTGCGCTGCTGGCGCACCTGATCACCGCCGGCGCGTGGGAACAGGTGCTGGTGTTCACTCGCACCAAGCACGGCGCCAACCGTCTGGCCGAGTACCTGGACAAACACGGCCTGCCGGCTGTGGCGATCCACGGTAACAAGAGCCAGAACGCGCGCACCAAAGCGCTGGCCGACTTCAAGGCCAACCAGGTACGCATTCTGGTTGCCACCGACATTGCCGCGCGCGGTCTGGACATTGATCAGTTGCCACACGTGGTCAACTTCGAACTGCCGAACGTCGATGAAGATTACGTTCACCGTATCGGCCGTACTGGCCGTGCCGGTCGTTCGGGCGAGGCGATTTCGCTGGTCGCGCCGGACGAAGAAAAACTGCTGAAAAGCATCGAACGCATGACCAAGCAGAAAATCGCCGACGGCGACCTGATGGGCTTCGATTCGAGCACCATTGAAGCCGAGAAGCCGGAAGTGCGTGAGCGTCCGGACGTGCGTAACCCGCGCAATCCACGTGGCCCACGCGGCGACGGGCCGAATGGCGGCGGCGGTGGCGGCGGTCGTAAAGACAAAGGCAAAGACAAGGGCAAAGAGAAGCCGGCCGGTGAACGTGGCGAGCGCCCTGCCCGTCAGCAGAAACCGCGCGAAGGCACTCCGGCCCGTGAACAGCGTCCGAGCCAGCCGCCGCGTGCGGCAGCTGATCGTGCGCCGGACGAGTTCCTCGATGACGATGTGGATAACTTCGGTAACCGCGTTGACTACGTGCCAAAGCCTGCCCCGGCTGGCGGTCGCGGCCGTCGTCCAGGCGCACCGGCTCAAGGTGCTGGCGCAGGTTCGGGCGCACCACGCGGCGGTCAGTCGCAAGGTCGCCAGAACGGTCCGCGCAACAGCAACGGTTCGAGCACCGGCACCCCGCCAGCCAAACGCAGCGGCCCGCGCAACGGCGCACCGCGTGATGGTCAGCCGGCGCGTCGCGATGACGCATCGTCGTCGCGCAACCGTCGTCCAGCCCGTGACGATCAGCCACGTAGCGAACCGGCCGTGCAAAACCCGCGCAGCACTGGCCCGAAGATCATGCACAAGGAATCGAAAGCCGACCGCTTTCCAACGCCTGAGCAGCTCGATCAACTGCCAAGCCGCCCGCGTGGCGAAAAACCAGCCTTGCTGACCCGCAATCGCTGAGTTAACGCTGCAATGAAAAATGCCCCGCCTCGCAAGAGCCGGGGCATTTTTTATGGACGCCGCGAATATCCCTGCCCCCCCGTGCACACCAACCCTGTGGCGAGGGGATTTATCCCCGATCGGCTGCGAAGCAGTCGCAAAACCATTCAATGCGGTGTGCCTGATACCCCTCGGTTGCAGGTTTTTGGGCCGCTGCGCGACCCATCGGGGATAAATCCCCTCACCACAAAAAGCCCGACCCCACAGGGATTAGTGTTGTGGCGGGCAATAAAAAACGCCCCTGGCCTTTCAACCGGGGGCGTTTTTGTGTGGCAGGGGGAAAGTTATTTAACTTTCACGCCTTCCAGCGAGATGTCCAGATCCGCAGTTTGCGAGGTAGGACCTGGGCCCTTGATCCCGAAATCGTTCAAGTTCAGGGTGGTCTTGGCGTTGAAGCCAGCACGCTCGCCGCCCCATGGATCCTTGCCTTCGCCGTTGAACGTAGCCTTGAAGGTTACTGGCTTGGTCACGCCGTGCAGGGTCAGGTCGCCAGTCACGTCAGCAGTCTTTTCGCCGGTCGATTTAACGGCGGTGGAAACGAACTTGGCGTC
The DNA here is from genome assembly GCF_009764635.1 of Pseudomonas sp. PB103. Lineage (NCBI taxonomy): Bacteria > Pseudomonadati > Pseudomonadota > Gammaproteobacteria > Pseudomonadales > Pseudomonadaceae > Pseudomonas > Pseudomonas sp. PB103. The sequence goes on from NZ_RWIL01000123.1 coordinate 110,343, forward strand.
AGCAAACTTGCCCACGTCGAGGAAGTCTTTGCTGGCGATGTGCTTGTCACGCTCAGCGTGGTTCGACCACAGGCTGGCGGTTTTCACGTCTACAGCGATCTTGCTGGCTTCAGGCTTGGCCGAATCCCACGAGAACGTACCGTCGAAATCTTTGAAAGTACCGTGGATGAAGCTGTAACCCAGGTGGCTGATTTTCCAGTCAACGAAGGCGTGCTGACCTTCCTTGTCGATTTTGTAGTCCGCTGCCATGGCCTGGGCCGAGAGCAGTGCAGAACCGATTGCCAGAGCGGCCAGAGTCTTTTTCAACATGCTTTCTTTTCCTTTGAGTCGAGGTTGAATTTCAGGCTTTGCGACCGAGCATTCGCGTCAGGGTCGCATCACGATCGATAAAGTGGTGCTTCAATGCTGCCAACGCATGGAGACCGGAAAAAATTACCAGCGCCCACGCCAGCCAGAGATGAATCACCCCGGCGGTATCTGCCTGATCCGGTAGTCCGGAAACCAGTGCAGGAACTTCAAACAGGCCAAACACCGGGATCCCGACACCGTCTGCGGTGGAAATCAGGTAACCGGCAAGCATCACAGCGAACAGCGCCAGATACAGAAACCCGTGGCCGAACTTGGCGCCGATACGGGTCATGCGGCTGTAGCTTTGCAGCGTCGGCGGCGGTGGGCTGATAAAGCGCCACAGCACCCGCAACACCATCACGGCCAGCAACACCAGGCCAATACTCTTGTGCAGATCCGGCGCTTCTTTGCGCCAGCTGCTGTAGTAATCCAGCCCGACCATCCACAAACCCAGCGCGAACAGCCCGAAGACCACCAGCGCCACGCCCCAGTGCATGAAGATGCTGACCCAACCATAGCGCGAAGAAGAGTTACGTAGCTGCATTGCCCAAATCCTGTGAGAACTGCGAACCAAGACTAGCGAGTTATCTATCGAATTAAAGCGGAAAATTTCGCTTTGAAATATCGAGAAATACGATCAAGAGTCTGTAAGTGGCTTGTTAAGGAAAGATTAAAGAGAAAAGTGTGGCGGGATGTTAGGTGGAAGATCCTGATGATGCGCTGTCTGGACAGGCCTCATCGCGGGCAAGCCCGCTCCCACAGTGGTCGGTGGCGTTCACAAATCCTGCGTTCACCTCAGAAACCTGTGGGAGCTGGCTTGCCAGCGATGGGGCCCTCACAGGCAAAAAAAAGCGCGGCATAAAGGCCGCGCTTCTTCATTCACCGCAAGGCTTACTGCGCCTTGGTCTCGGTCGTTGCCGCAGGCTTGGCCGCTGGCTTCTTCGCCGGCTCAGCCTTCTTCGCTGCCGGTTTCGCCGCAGGCTTTTTCGCTTCGGTTTTAGCCGCCGGCTTCTTCGCCGCAGGCTTGGCCGCCGCTTTCTTCGCCGGTGCAGCTTTCACTGGTGCCGCAGGTTTTGGCGCTTCCACCGGAGCTGGCGCAGGTGCCGGGGTCGGCGCAGGTGCTGGAGCGACCGGAGCAGGTGCAGGCTCTGGCGCCTTCACTGGCTCAGGCTTCTTCTCGTCATCCGAACCACCAAACAGCTTGCTGAAGAAGTTGCCCTTCTTCGCCGCCACGGCACCCGCCGCGCCTGCCGCTGCTGCAGCCGGAACCACTTTGGCTGGCTCGAACGATTTGCCCGCCGCCAGATCTTCAACCTGACTGGCCGCACGCTGGCCGGTGCGCAGTGCGCCTTCCAGGGTCCCCGGGTACAAGGTGTCGGTGTGTTCGCCAGCGAACGTCACGCGTTGCAGCGGACGTTCCCACAGGCGCCAGAACTTGCTGATCTGGCCCGGGCCGTAAGCCAGGTAAGCGCCGCCCATCGACGGGTCGGTGCTGTAGCGACGGATTTCATAACCGGTGAACGAGCCACGGGCCTGTGGATAAAACGCGTGCAGACGGATCAGCACCTGATCGACCATCTGCTTGTCGCCGAACGCCTGCATGACACGAGCGTTGTCGCCGGACAGGTTGATCACCACGTTGGCGCCGCCCTTCAGGGCTGGTTCGATCCAGAGCATGCCGAGACCGGTGTTGCTGTAGATCTCGCCGGACATGCGCGCCTTGCTTTCCCACACCGGCGTCTTGAACTTCAGCATGATCTGGTCGCGCCAGCCGTAGTTGGTGCCTTTGATCGCCGCCAGATGCTGAGCATCCAGTGCCGGCGTCAGCGCAATTTTGTTCAGTGCACGCAAGGGCACGGCCAACACCACGTAGTCAGCCTGATAGCCAACGCTGCCGACCTTGACGGTCACGCCGTCCTTGTCCTGGGTGATCGCGGACACTGGCGAGTTGGTCTTGATGGTTTTGATCTGTTTGACGAACGCTTGCGCCAGCACCTGGCTGCCGCCGACCAGACGCGATGCGCGCAGGTCACGGTCAGAGATGCCGCGATACACGCGGTTCTGCTGAGCGAAATACAGCAGCGACAGACGCGACGGCTCGTCGTAGTGAGTGCGGATGTCCTGGTTGATCAGCTGACGCGCGGTGGCCGGCAGGTTCTGCTTGTCGAGCCAGCTCGATACGGTGATCTGATCCAGTGCGTGCAGGGTGTTGGTCGCCGCCGGGTTCTGCGGGTCGTCGATCGAGCGTGCCAGATCGTCGAGGGTTTTCTGGTAGCGCTTCAAGGCGTCGGCGGTGGCCGGTTGCTTGGTCGCCAGATCAGCGGCGGAGAAATACTCGCCGTCGATCAGGTAGCCCGGGGTCCGCACGAACTCAGGTGCCGGCGTGGTGCCGAGCTTGAAGGTCGACACGTACTTGTTCAGCACCGGCTGCGTTTTGTCGTTGCCGATCCACTCGCTGGTGGCCATGCCCGAGCGACCGCCCAGGCTCGGTTTGGCTTCCAGCAGCGTGACCTGCCAGCCCTTGTTTTGCAGTTCGTAGGCAGCGGTCAGGCCCGACAGGCCACCACCGATCACGATTGCGGTTTTATCCTTGGCCAGCGCCGTAACGCTGAACAGCCCCAACATCACCAGCGCACAGGCGCGCAGCCAACCGACAGACATTCAGCGAACTCCGGAAATAACACAGAAAAAAGCAGTTATGCGGGTCAGACGACCCAAAGAACCGCGAAGAATACGTTAGCCATCAAAACGCCGCCAGCGACGTCTATCGGCTCATACAAAGTAGCTCAATCGACACAATGGGTTGTCCCCGCGCGATGCATTGCATAGGCTTGCGCGATTGTTTGCCCGCGCCTGACGCGAGCCGCCTCGAGGAGACTGTAAATGGGCCTGAATAACCAGTGGATGCAACGCGACCTCGCGGTGTTGTGGCATCCCTGCACCCAGATGAAAGACCACGAACAGCTGCCGCTGATCCCGATCAAGCGCGGCGAAGGCGTCTGGCTCGAAGACTTCGAAGGCAAGCGCTACCTCGACGCGGTCAGCTCGTGGTGGGTCAACGTGTTCGGCCACGCCAACCCGCGGATCAACCAGCGCATCAAGGATCAGGTCGATCAGCTGGAGCACGTGATTCTGGCCGGTTTCAGCCATCAACCGGTGATCGAGCTGTCCGAGCGTCTGGTGAAGATGACGCCGGAAGGCCTGAACCGGGTGTTCTACGCCGATAACGGTTCGTCCTGCATCGAAGTCGCGCTGAAAATGAGCTTTCACTATTGGCTCAATCGCGGCCAACCGAACAAAAAGCGCTTCGTCACCCTGACCAATAGCTACCACGGCGAAACCATGGCAGCGATGGCGGTCGGCGACGTGCCGCTGTTCACCGAAACCTACAAAGCGCTGCTGATGGACACCATCAAAGTGCCGAGCCCGGATTGCTACGGGCGCCCCGAAGGCATGAGCTGGGAAGAGCATTCGCGCAACATGTTCGCCGCGATGGAACAGACCCTGGCAGAAAATCATGACAGCGTTGCGGCAGTGATCGTCGAGCCGTTGATTCAGGGCGCTGGCGGCATGCGCATGTATCACCCGGTTTATCTGAAGCTGCTGCGCGAGGCCTGCGACCGTTATGGCGTGCACCTGATCCTCGATGAAATCGCCGTCGGCTTCGGTCGCACCGGGACGATGTTTGCCTGTGAACAGGCCGGCATTCGTCCGGACTTCCTCTGCCTGTCGAAAGCCCTGACCGGCGGCTACCTGCCGTTGGCGGCGTGCCTGACCACCGATGAGGTCTACAGCGCGTTCTACGACGACTATCCGACCTTGCGCGCCTTCCTGCATTCGCACAGCTACACCGGCAACCCGCTGGCGTGCGCGGCGGCACTGGCGACGCTGGATATCTTCGAACAGGACAACGTCATCGAGAACAACAAGGCCCTGGCCCAGCGCATGGCCTCGGCGACGGCGCATCTGGTCGATCACCCGAACGTGTCTGAAGTGCGTCAGACCGGCATGGTGCTGGCCATCGAGATGGTCAAGGATAAAGCCACCAAAGAGGCCTACCCTTGGCAGGAGCGTCGCGGTTTGAAGGTGTTCCAGCATGCGCTGGAGCGCGGCGCGTTGCTGCGACCGCTGGGCAGCGTGGTGTATTTCCTGCCGCCGTACGTGATCACCCCGGAGCAGATCGACTTCCTTGCTGAAGTCGCCAGCGAAGGCATCGACATTGCCACGCGTGACAGCGTCAGCGTCGCCGTGCCAAAAGACTTCCACCCCGGCTTCCGCGATCCGGGCTGATTGCCATCTAAAGGTTTGAAAAGAACCCTGTGGCGAGGGGATTTATCCCCGATGGGCGGCGAAGCCGCCCTAAAATCAGCAATCGCGGTGAACCAGAATGATCGCATTCTCTGATTTCACGACTGCTGCGCAGCCGATCGGGGATAAATCCCCTCGCCACAAAAGCTCTTCACTTCAGTGACTACGCGCCATTTTTTTAGAGACCCGAAATGAGACTGTCCCGCTTCTTTATCGACGCTCCCCTGAGCACCGGCGAACACGAATTGCCGGAGGCCCAGGCGCATTACATCAGCCGCGTGCTGCGCATGGCCGAGGGCGATGCGGTGCAGTTGTTCGACGGTTCCGGCCATGAATTTCGCGGCGCCCTGCTGGAAGTCGGCAAGAAACGCGTGACCGTGCAGATCGACGAGCAATTCGCCGGCCAGGTCGAATCACCGCTGCACATCCACCTCGGCCAGGGCTTGTCCCGAGGCGAGCGGATGGATTGGGCAATTCAGAAAGCCACCGAGCTGGGCGTAAATGAAATTACGCCGATCTTCAGTGACCGCTGCGAAGTCCGCCTTAAAGACGAACGCGCCGACAAACGCCTGCTGCACTGGCGTCAGGTAGCGATCAGTGCGTGCGAACAATGCGGTCGTTCGCGGGTGCCGGTGATTCATCCGCCGGTGTTGCTGGCGGACTGGATCAAGCAGACCGAAGCCGAGTTGAAACTGGTGCTGCACCCGGTGGCCGAGCCATTGGTGAGTCATGCCAAACCGGCGACGCTGGCGTTTCTGATCGGGCCTGAAGGTGGTTTGACGGATGCCGAAGTCGAGCAGGCCAAAAGCAACGGCTTCCACGCCGCCCGCCTTGGCCCGCGGGTGTTGCGCACCGAGACTGCGCCAGTGGTCGCTCTGGCTGTGGCCCAACAGCTTTGGGGTGATTTCTAGGGTCTCATCGCTGGCAAGCCAGCTCCCACAGGATCCTTGTTGGCCACAACATCCGTGAACAACGCTAAACCCTGTGGGAGCTGGCTTGCCAGCGATTGGCCGCGCCTCGGGCTACAGGACATAAAACAGAATCGCGACAAAGTGCAGCAAGCTCCCCGCGATCACAAACAAATGCCAAATCCCGTGCGCATGTCGCAATCGGTGATCAAGGGCAAAAAAGATAATCCCCACCGTGTACAAAACCCCGCCCGACGCCAGCCAGGCAAACCCGGTGGTGCCCAGCGCCGCAATCAACGGCTTCACCGCCACCAACACAATCCAGCCCATCACCGCGTAAATCACGATCGACAGAATCCGCGCCTCCGAGCGCGGTTTGATCTCTTGCAAAATGCCGATCAGCGCCAGCCCCCAGACAATCCCGAATAACGTCCAGCCCCACGGCCCACGCAGGGTCACCAGGCAGAACGGTGTATAGCTGCCGGCAATCAACAGGTAGATCGAAAAGTGATCGACCTTCTTCATGATCGCTTTCTTGCGCCCGCGCACGCTGTGGTACACGGTGGAGGCGCTGTAGAGCACCAGCAAGGTAAACGCGTAAATCGCCACACTGACAATCTTCCACGGGCTGCCGTCGAGGCAGGCGATCACCAACATCCAGACGCCGCCGACAAAAGCCGCCACTGCCCCGACCAGATGGGTCCAGGCGTTCAATCGTTCTCCGTGATACATGTATTGCTTACCTCATATTCATTACCGCAGCGCGCAAGGCTCCGGCCTTGAGCGTAAAAGCGCAATGTTTCTGTTGAACACGATCCCCTGTAGGAGCTGCCGAAGGCTGCGATCTTTTGATCTTCCGTGCACAATCGGCCGATACCAAAAAGAGTCCGCGCCATGCTGATCGACGAAGAATTGACCCTGAAAAAACTCGAGGTGTTCCTCGCTTTCATGCGCACCGGCAACCTCGCCCGTGCTGCTGCCGAGTTGCAGACCAGCAACGTCAGCGTGCACCGCGCCATTCATTCGCTGGAAAGCGCCCTGCGCTGCCCGCTGTTCAAACACGAAGGCCGCAACCTGACGCCGCTGGAAAGTGCTTACGTGCTGGAAGAACGCGCGCAGAAGCTGATCAACGACGTGGTCGAAAGCGTGCGCCTGACCCGCGAAGCCGCGGGGTTCTCCGCTGAACGCTTCAAACTCGGCTCGCTGTACTCGCTGACAGTGAAAACCGTACCGCAGCTGATCATGGGCCTGAAAATCCGTCGCAGCGAACTCAACATCGACCTGATCCTCGGCTCGAACATTGACCTGCTCTACAAGCTGAAAAACATGGAAGTCGACGCGATTCTGGTGTCGCTGGACGACAGCATCAACGACCCGGATTGCGAGCAGATTGCGCTGTTTTCCGACGACATCTTCCTCGCCACTCCGGCGGATTCAAAGTTTGCCCAGCGCAGTGAAGTGGATCTGGCTGAGGTGCGCGATGAAACCTTCATCACCCTGACCCAAGGTTTTGCGACCCATCAGGACGGTGTGCGGGTGTTCAAGCAGGCGGGGTTCGAGCCGAAGGTGGCGATGCAGGTGAATGACATCTTCACGCTGTTGAGCATGGTCAGCTCGGGAGTGGGTTATGCGTTGCTGCCGGGGCGGATTGCGGCGGTGTACGAGAACCGGGTGAAGCTGATTCCGTTGCAGGAGAAGTACCGGTTGCAGCAGCACATCGGTGTGGTGTTTTTGAAAGCCAAGGAGCGCGATCCGAATTTGCTGGCGTTGTTGGCGGAGTGCCGGATGTATGCGAATCGGCAGGCTGGGGCTTAGATCAAGATCAAGAGCTACCCCCTCACCCCAGCCCTCTCCCCCAAGGGGTAGAGGGGGAAAGGGAGCAGATCGGGGGCTTCTCAGAACCTGAGTTCCACTCAGAAATTTCAGGTCGATGTACCTCCTCCATCCACCCCGGTCAGTCCCCTCTCCCCCCGGGAGAGGGCTAGGGTGAGGGGCTTTTGATCTTCAGCCAACAATCCCGCGAACAATGAAGAACAATAGCGATGGCCCAAGCAAGCACCCCAGCCCGGTATGGAACGTCGCCGTCAACGCCCCATAAGGCACCAACCGCCGATCCGTCGCCGCCAATCCAGCTGTAACGCCGCTGACAGTCCCGGCCAAACCACCAAACACCATCGCCGAACGCGGGTTATCCAGGCCCATCCAGCGCGCCGCGACCGGCGTGCCGACCATCACCAGAATCGCCTTGATCAACCCGGTGGCAATCGACAGCGCCATCACATCCGACGTCGCGCCAATCGCCGCGCCCGTCACTGGCCCGACAATGTAAGTCACCGCGCCCGCGCCAATAGTGGTCATGCTCACCGCATCGCGATATCCGAACGCCCAGGCCATGCACGCGCCAACAATGAACGGCAGAATCGTGCCCAGCAGCAGCGCAATCACACCAATCAACCCGGCCTTCTTCGCCTCGGTCGCCTGCACTTCAAACGCCGTGGCCACAATCGCAAAATCACGCAGCATCGCCCCGCCCATCAGGCCGATGCCGGAGAACAACGTCAGGTCCGCCAGGCCTTTCTGCCCGCCGGTCATGGTGCCGCCGACCCACGCCAATACCAGACCAATAACGATGGCAATCGCCGAGCCGTGAATGCGTCCGAACGTCAGGCGTTTGGACAGAATCACCGACACCCACATGATCACGCCGACAAAAGCGAAGGCAGTGACCAAGCCGTTGTGTTCCAGACCTTTCTCGATGAGATCCCACATATCAGCGGCCTCCTACTGGCGTGCCGACCGGGGAGATTTCCGCCGGCTCGTCAGGCAGTGGCTCGCCCTTGTGAGTGCGGCTGATCAGCGCAATCGTAAAACCGCAGACCACCACCGAACCAATCGCCGCCAGCACTGCGACCGTGCCGCCGTGCAGCGCGGTGACGACGTTCTGTTGCGCGGCCATCGCCACCACCACCGGAATGTACATCGCGCCCCAAAAGCCGACGCCCATCTCGCAATCCTTGGTCATACCGCCGCGTTTCTGCATCCACAACCGCGCGCAGATCAGCAGGATCATGGCGATGCCGACCCCGCCGACATTGGATTTGACGCCCAACAACGCGCCGAGCATGTCACCCATGATCACCCCTGCCAGCGTACAGATCGCGAGCAGCGCCACACCGTAAATAATCATTGTTGTAGTCCTCAAAGTGCATCGTCGAATGTTGTTTTTGTTGTTCGAAGCTTGAGTCGCGGCGGTTTAGAGTTGGCGGCTACCCTCCTCACGCAACAGCGCTTGCAGGGTGTCGAGGCGCGCACTGTCGAAGGCTGTGACCGTGCCTTGCTCGAACACCCGGCGCGCCAGCCCGGTCAGCACCGCACCGGGCGGCAGTTCGATCTGTAAACGCACGCCGCGCTCATAAGCGCTTTGCACGGTGCCGCGCCAGTCCACTACGCGACACATGTTGAAGGCGAGGTCGTCGCGCAGCGCTTCGACTTTGGTCACAGGGCGTGCGCGACTGCCGCTCAGGTAAGCGATTTTCGGGGTTTTCAATTCAACCTTGGCGAAGGCTTCGGCGAGGGTTTGCGCCGGTTTTTCCAACAGCGGACAGTGCGACGGCACACTCACCGCCAGACGTTTTGCCAGACCGGCGCCACGACTGCGCGCCAGTTCGGCCACGGCTTGCATGGCCTCGTCACTGCCGGCAATCACCACCTGATTGTCGGCGTTGATGTTGGCCAGATACACCGGCGAATCTTCGCTGTGCACCTGCGCCAGCAGCGCTTCGACTGTGGATAATTGCAGGCCGATAATCGCGGTCATGCCGTAGCCCTGTGGATAAGCTTGTTGCATCAACTCACCGCGCAGGCTGACCAGATGTAACGCCTCGCTGAAGCTCAATGCGCCCGCAACCACCGCTGCCGGGTAAGCGCCGATGGACAGGCCGGCGACGTAATCCGCCGTGAGTCCGTCCTGCAACAATTGCCGTGAAGCTGCGACTCCGGCGATCAGCAAACAGAGTTGAACTGCTCTAGTCGTTCGCAATGCTTCGGCAGAATCGAGCAGCAAAACATCTTCGCCAAGCACATCGCTGGCCTCAACCAAGGTCTCCCGAGGCAAACGCTGAAGCATTCCCGCCTGCTGCGCGCCCTGGCCGGGGAACACCAGCAGACTGCTCACGCTGCCTGCTCCTGCGGGTTCCACGGGTCAGTCACCAAACAGGCCTGATACTCGTTTTTCAGCAGCACGCGTGCCGATCCGCTGGCCCACTCGCGTAATGCGACCGCACCGAACGGCGTCTGCAACTGCATGTCGACCCGGCACACGGCTTGATCGAAAATCGCGACGAATTTGCGTGCCTGATTACGCGTAATCAGTTGCGGTGTCCGCAGAATCAGATCGAGGTCACTGGCCGCGTGCATCGCTTCAAAACCACTGGCCAGTTCAAACCCGACACTGCCACTGACACCCCAGACCCAACCGCAATCGTCGAGCATTGGCCGCAGTTGTTTGAGCGCCTGCATGACCGGCAGATCGCGCTCGCTGTCGACGTGACACAGCGCTTCGGGAGTGACCCGACAGGCAATCGAATCGACCGCCATAAACGCCGCCAAGCGCTGCTCGCGCAACACACCCCGCACACCGACCGCGACGTAACCTTCCTCACTCAACGCCCGCCGCACCACCACCGGTTGTCCGGCGGCCAGCGACTCGACTGCCCACTGCGGCGCATCCGCCGGCAACTGCGCCGGGGTCATGCCCCAGAGCAGGTCGTGGGCCAGAGGCGTGCTCACCACTGCGCCCTCAGCAGTTCGCGGACTTTGCTGGAAGCAGCACGATTTTTCGCGCCGAGACGATTGCTCAGATCAGTGCTGGAGATATCGCTGATGGCTTGTTTCAGGCACTCGTTCACCCGCGCCAGATCCTCCGCCGTCGGCTGTTCAATCTGCTCAACCGACAGGGTTTCCCAAAGCAATCCGAGGCTCGCATAACTGTCGATGTCATACGCCATCGGCGGCACACTGGCGGCCAGCGCTTCCAGTTCTTCAACACTGCGCAAGGTCACCCGCGCCGCCGACGCCTTGCCCATTGCGTGCACCATCACGCCCGGGTCACGCAGCGCGATCAAACGATTGGCCTGGTAGCCATGAGCCAGAAACGCCCCGGACATCGCTTTACCGACCAACAACGCAATCACCGGATGCCCGGCCAGACGCGCACGGGCGTAACTGTCCGCCGCACCGGCCAGCGCCTGATGAATGCCGAGCGCTTCTTCGCGGCGACCGTAAGCCTGGCTCGGTACATCGACGATGGCGATGATCGGGCGCTTCTGGGATTTATCACGATCAGCAGTGATCGCGTCATCCACAGCCTTGGCCAGACCCCAGCCTTCGAGCAAGCCGACTTCGCCATTGCGAGCGCGAGGAAAACGATTGTCCGGGTCAGCCACCACAGCGATGAAACGCCCCAGCCCACCGTCAGCAACCCTCAACGATGGCGGCAGTCCTTCAACACTTTTAGCGCCCGCGCTTAAGGCGTTGAACCAGTTCAAACCGCGCAGTGAATAACCACTCATGAGCGCTCTCCTCGATACAGATCGCGAACCACCGACGGTTCGATTTGCGGGTCAGTGTTCAGACTGCTCAGGCGTTGCAGGAACCATTCGGCGCGCTGGCTGCGTGGCTGTGTCGGCAAACCCTGCTGCAGTAATTCACCGACCTGCTGACGAATCTTCGCCACGTCATCGGCGACATAACGATCCACCAGACCACTGGCGAAACGCTGCTCGCCACCGGTCAGACTCCAGATGAAGGGCCGGTCGCGCGAGTCGTATTCCTCGATCCCGGCTTCCTGTTCGATCACTTGCGGGCCGTTCAAACCGAGGCGTGCTTCCTGAGTCACCAGCAAATAGCTGCACAGCGCCGCCGCAATCGACATGCCGCCAAAACAACCGACGCTGCCCGCCACCACACCGACCACCGGTTGGTACTGCTGCAAATCGACAATCGCCGCATGAATATCGGCAATCGCCGCCAGCCCGAGATTGGCTTCCTGCAAGCGCACACCACCGGTTTCCAGCAGCAACACCGCGCGGGTCGGAATGCCTTTACGGTTGTCTTCAGCCGCCAGTTGCAGCGCGCCGGCAATCTTCGCCCCGCCGACTTCGCCGAGGCTGCCACCCTGAAAGGCGCCTTCAATCGCGGCAATCACCACCGGCAACCCGTCGAGGCTGCCCTTGGCGATCACCACACCGTCATCGGCCTGCGGCACCACGCCCTGACGTTCAAGCCACGGCGACATCACCCGTTGAAACGGATCAAGCAACTCGCGAAAGCTGCCAGCATCGAGCAAGGCCTTGGCCCGTTGCCGCGCGCCGAGTTCGACGAAGCTGTGTTTGTTGAGCAACGCGGCGCTGTCAGTCATGGCCTATCTCCTCGAAACCTTGTTCCAGTCGCAAGCGCACCACGCCCGGCGTCGCGCCGAAGTCGTGGATATCGATGGCCATTGCTGGCGGCGTGGTGCCGTCGAACATCCGCGCAAACAGGTGCTGCCAACGCAATTGCGCGCCGTTGACCGAGGTCTGCACATTGATCGTCAGCTTGCCGGCCAGGCCCGGTTCGATCAGCACTTCCAGATCACCCGAGCCGACACAACCGACCAGCGCGCGACCGCGTGGCGGCTGCCCGGCGGGGAATTCAAACGATAGGGTTTCCATCAAAACGCTCCCTGAGAGATGCCGTCGCGCTCGATACGGTCGAGCAGCAGCGTGGCGGCGAGCAAGTCGGCGGCGCCACCGGGCGAGGCATTCAATGCGATGAGTTGTTGATCCAGTTCGTGCAGCCGGCGGCGACCGCTGAGGCTGGCGCTGCCACCGGCGTCGAGCACGGCTTGCGCGCCGTGTTGCATGGCCTGCAGACCCTCTTCGCCGGCGCGGTAGAGCACGCAGGTGTCGGCCAGATTGGTCATGATTGCGAGCAAGGCGTCGAGACGAGCGTTCTGTTCGCCGTGACCGTTAGCACGACTACGTTTGAGTTGTGGCAAGCCGCGTTGCAGCACTGAGGGGAAGCCGAGTTGCGCTTCTTCACGAGCACCGCGTGCGCCGTAACGCAGGGCGACTTGGGCGCCGTGGCTCAGTGGTTTGGGTGCGTAGCGGTCATCTAACAAGGCCAGACGTGCAGCGCGCAGGGTTACAGCGTTGGCGCTGGAAGATTGCGGTTCCAGTGCAGTGGCCGTCACCAAAAGGCCCAAGGCCCAGATCGCCCCGCGATGCGTGTTCACGCCATTGGTGGTCGTGAGCATGGCTTGTTCACCTTCACGGCCGATGCGACCAATCGCTTCGCGCAACGTTGAATCGACTTCGCCGATCGCGCCCGCCGCTTCAGCCATCTCCTTGAACGCCGGCCACAACGACAGCGCCGAAGCGTGCATCAGGCCCAAGTGCAGATCGGTGTGCGCGCCGTTGCCGCGACGGTCGACCAGTGCCGGTTTCGGCGACAGATCGGCTTCGTCGATCAAGGCGTCCACCGCCAGATCGGCCAATCGATCAGCCAGGGACAGCGGTTTCGCTTGCAGGTTAAATGCGTGCATTACCAGCTCCTGAATTTGGCGGGCGGGTTGTACAGGCCGCCGGACCACTCGACCAGATCGGCCACGCTTTTCGCCGCGAGCAGTTCGCGGGTGGCGTCGGTGCGGCGGATGCCGAGGTCTTCGGGCAAGGCGATCAGGCCTTCGCGGCGCATGCGTTCGGTGTCTTTCGGGTTGTGGCGCAGACCGATGGCGGTGACGCCCGCAACGGCGGCGATCATTGCCTGACGCTCTTCCAGCGAACGCGCCTTGTACAGGTAGGCGATGCCTTCTTCGGTGAGCAGGTGGGTGACGTCGTCGCCGTAGATCATGATCGGCGCCAGCGGCATGCCGCTTTTCTTCGCCACTTCTACCGCGTCGAGGGTTTCGACGAAGGTCGGTTTGCCGCCCTCCTGGAAGGTCTCGACCATTTGCACCACGAGTTTTTTGCCGCGTTCGAGCATCGGTTGCTGCGAGTCGTCGTGGCGCATGTCCAGCCACGCCGGGGTGCCGTGACGGCGACCGCGCGGGTCGTGGCCCATGTTCGGCGCGCCACCGAAACCGGCGAGGCGGCCACGAGTCACGGTCGAGGAATGGCCATCGCCATCGACCTGCAACGTCGCGCCGATAAACAGATCTACCGCGTACTGCCCGGCGAGTTGGCAGAACATCCGGTTGGAACGCAGGGAGCCGTCGCGGCCGGTGAAGAACACGTCCGGGCGGGCGGCGATGTAGTTCTCCATGCCCAGTTCGGTGCCGAAGCAATGCACGCTTTCGACCCAGCCACTTTCAATCGCCGGGATCAATGTTGGGTGCGGATTGAGCGTCCAGTTGCGGCAGATCTTGCCCTTGAGGCCGAGGGATTCGCCGTAGGTCGGCAGAATCAATTCAATGGCAGCGGTGTTGAAACCGATGCCGTGATTGAGCGACTGCACGTTGTGTTTTTCGTAGATGCCGCGAATCGCCATCATCGCCATCAATACGTGCACAGGCTTGATGTGGCGTGGGTCGCGGGTGAACAGCGGTTCGATGTAGAACGGCTTGTCGGCCACCACGACGAAATCGACCCATGAGGCGGGGATGTCCACACGCGGGAGTTCGCTGACGTCGTCGACCAATTGGTTGACCTGGACGATGACGATGCCGTCGCTGAACGCGGCTGGTTCGATCAGTGCCGGGGTGTCTTCGGTGCTCGGGCCGGTGTAAATGTTGCCGGCGCGGTCGGCCATGAAACCGGCCGAGAGCACGACGTTGGGGATCAGATCCACCACCAGCCGGGCGTAGAGTTCGATGTAGGTGTGAATCGCGCCGACTTCCAACAAGCCGTCTTCAAGCAGCTGGCTGATGCGCAGGCTCTGGGTGCCGGCGAAGGAGAAATCCAGTTTGCGGGCAATGCCGCGTTCGAACAGGTCGAGGTGCTCGGAGCGACCGACGCTGGGCATGATCATGTGCAGGTTGTGGAGCTTTTCCGGGTCGGCTTTGGCCAGCGAGCGCGAAAGGAAATCCGCCTGCTTCTGGTTGTTACCCTCCAGCACCACACGGTCGCCGGGATGAATCAGCGCTTCGAGCGCGGCGACGATCTTGTCGGTGGGCAACACCACACCGTCGGCCAGCCCGCGCACCTTGTCGAGGCGGCGCTGCTTCTCGTCACGCCGCCGCGTCCAGCGCGAGTCGGGGGAAATTGTTGTTGTCATGCTCACTCCACGGGGTTCGCTGTCGTGGAGCTAAGGTAGGCGTGTGGGGTGGGGGCATCAATCAAGTACGGTGGTGAATCGTTACGCTGAGCGTAATGGTCAAGAGCGCCCTCACCCTAGCCCTCTCCCGGAGGGAGAGGGGACTGATTGGGGGATGCTCAAGGGATACGCCGACCTGATCGTGCTTTACCGAATCCATAATCGACTCGCTTTACCAAACCCATAATCGACTCGGTTTTTCAGGTCGATGTATGACGCCAGACACCTCGGTCGGCCCCCTCTCCCTCCGGGAGAGGGCTGGGGTGAGGGTCAGCTTTTAAGTCACTCCGTCGGCACCAATCTGTCCAACACGCGATTGACGGCCATTTCCGCCACCATCACCACTTGCGCAATACCCTGCAGGGTCTTGCGGTGCGTGCCTTCAACCATGGCAGCGTGATTGTTGAGCATCACCGTGGCCGAGCCGAGGGTTTCGCTGGCGTCGGTCAGCAGGGATTCGGTGTCGGCGTTGGGGTTGGCCATGTACAGCGTGTTCGGGGTGTAGGGCGTGGCCATGAGGTCGGCGTTGGTCGGGCCGAGGTAATGGTCGAGGGCGCGTTCGGCGGCTTCGTGGAATTTCTTCGAATCGGGGGATTCGTAGGGGGATGCCGGGTCGGTGGGCGGGGGGTTAGGCGTTGGTTTAATCATATTCAGGTTCCGAAATTAAGCTGGAACCGCTTCTCTGCTAAAAGAAGGGGTGGCAGCTGAACGCAGGTTAGCAGACCGGGGAACCTAAGGAAGCCGGCGCGCCGAAGCGCCCTGCGCACAGCCGCCATCGAATGCAGGCGCTAAGCCTGACGATGATGCATGTGCACCCTTAGATTAACCACGGGCTGCTAAACCCGATCACTGGGAATCAGTGACCCGATCCACGTTACGCAGCCAGCCCAAGGCGCACAAGCCGGCGGATTCTGGTACATGCGTAGGCAGCGGCGCAAGGATTTGTAGGCTAGGGAGCCGTAACACCGAGTGTCTTTAAACAGGTGTGCCGGAAAGTGTTTAAGGCATGACAGAAATCGGGGATTTGCCTGTAGGAATTTGGTGATGCTGCTGGCCCCATCGCTGGCAAGCCAGCTCCCACAGTGTCCGAGTTGTATTCGAATTTTGTGCACCACACAAAAACCTGTGGGAGCTGGCTTGCCAGCGATCAGGCCAGTCAGAGCAACACGAATTCTGGATCAGAAGACCAGCCCAGCCTCCACCAACAACTTCTCCAACCCCAACAAATCCGGCACCTTCGCCACCTGCTCCCCGACCTGCACCGCCGCCTGCTCCAACGCACACAACGGCACATCGACATAACTCAACTGACTGTCGAGCTTGTAAGAGCGCGGAATCCCCTGCACCAGCAGGGCAATGAACTTCAACTCCGGCAACCCGCCCAGGGCATTCAAAATCACGATCCGCGCGCGCTCGCCAATGACGATTTTCTGCCCGCACGCCGACTCAAAACTCAGCAACGGAATCTGCCGCTCCCGCCACTTCACTCGCCCCAGATACCACGGCGGCGTGTCCAGATCGAAGGCGCTGGCCTGATAGTCGATCAGCTCAGCGACAGCGACGTTAGGCAGGATCAAATTGCGATCCGCCAGCGGCAGCAATAGCCCGGTCAGCTGACTGCTGCGCTGATTATGCCGACGCTCATGCATGTTTCTTGCTCCATTGGGCAATGCTTTCAAGCAGCACCGACTCTTGATACGGCTTGCCGAGGTAGTCGTTGACGCCGATAGCCATGGCGCGGTCGCGGTGTTTCTGGCCGGTGCGTGAGGTGATCATGATGATCGGCAGGTGTTGCAGGCGCTCGTCGTTGCGCACCTGGGTGGCGACTTCAAAGCCGTCCATGCGCGGCATTTCGATGTCGAGCAGCATCAGGTCGGGCATGTGTTCTTCAAGCAGTAGCATGGCGTCGACACCGTCCTTGGCGGTCAACACGTTCATGCCGTGGCGTTCGAGCAAACGGCTGGTGACCTTGCGCACGGTGACCGAGTCGTCGACCACCATCACCAGTAGCGGCTTGTGCGGTTCGCTGTCGATCTCCGGCAGCGTCGGCGTCTGCGCAATCCGCGCTTGCATCGCCCGAATCGGCGCGAGCAAATCGAGAATCAGCACCACCCGGCCATCGCCCAGAATCGTCGCCCCGGACACGCCCTGCACCGCCGCGAATTGCGCGCCGAGGCTCTTGACCACGATCTCCCGGGTGCCGGCCATGGTGTCGACCTGCACGGCGATGCGCCGGTCGTTGTAATGCACCAGCAGCACCGGCAACGGCAGGTTCTGCCCCAGCAGTTTCGGCCGTGGCGCGGTTTTCAGCAGTTCGCCGAGATAGCACAGTTCATAGGTCTGGCCGCCGTATTGGTAGCGCGGCGGATCAACGCGGAAGTGCGCTTCAAGATCATTCGGCAACACGCGAACAATCCCTTCGATGGTGTTCAGCGGAATCGCGTATTGATCCTCGCCACACTGCACCATCAGCGCACGGTTGACCGACACGGTGAACGGCAGACGAATGCGGAAATGCACGCCCTGCCCCGGCACCGAATCGATACTCATGCTGCCGCCGAGCTGCCGCACCTCTTCGTGCACCACGTCCATGCCGACGCCGCGCCCGGAAATCTGGGTAATCTTTTCCGCTGTGGAAAACCCCGGTTGAAGGATGAACTGCAACACGTCGCGGTCGCTGATCTCGGCTTCCGGCGCGAGCATGCCGCGCTTGATTGCCTTCTTGCGCACGGCTTCCAGAGGCACCCCGGCACCGTCGTCGCGAATATCGAAAACGATGTCGCCGCCCTCGCGGGACAGGTCGAGGCTGATCTGCCCTTGCGCCGGTTTACCCGCCGCCAGCCGCACCTCGGCGGACTCCAGACCGTGGTCGACGGCGTTGCGCAGCATGTGTTCCAGCGGCGCCGCCATACGCTCCAGCACGTTGCGATCCATCTCGCCTTCAGCGTTGCCGACGACAAACGCGACGTCTTTGTTCAGCTCTTCGGCGACCTGGCGGACGATGCGTTTCAAGCGCGGCAACATGCGCTCGAACGGCACCATGCGCGTACGCATCAGGCCCTCCTGCAATTCGGTGTTGATGCGGCCCTGTTGCTGCAACAGGTTCTCGGCGTCGTGGTTGCGGCGATCGAGGGTTTCCTTGAGGTCGAGCAAGTCGGAGGCCGATTCGAACAGCGCCCGCGACAGTTGCTGCAACTGCGAATGGCGGTCCATTTCCAGCGGGTCGAATTCTTCGTAACCGAGGCGTTCGGCGTCGACTTGCTGGCGGCTGAGAATCCGCCCCTGGGTTTCGGTGTCGAGACGGCGCAGCTGATCGCGCATGCGTTCGATGGTGGTTTCCATCTCGTTCAGGGCGATCTGCGCGTCATTGACCTGCTGTTCGATACGGCCACGGAAGATCGAGGTTTCGCCGGCCAGATTGACCAGCTCATCGAGCAATTCGGCGGAGACTTTGACCATGTCCGCGCCAGCCTCGGCAGCCGGTGGTGCAGGTTCGGTCTTGGCGGGCAGCGGCAACGCTGGCGGTGTTTCGACCGTTACCGGATGACTGAAATTCTGGATCGCATTGATCAACCGATCCGCCGGCGGGCACGGTTGCCCGGCGCGCACGCCATCGAGCATTTGTGCCAAGCGATCATGCCCACGCTGCACCAGCGCAAACAGCTCCGCCGATGGCTGCAACGCGCCGCTGGAAAGACTTTCGTAAAGGTATTCCAGCTCATGCGCGAGGTCGCCGATCGGGCCGATTTCGACCATCCGCGCGCCGCCCTTGAGGGTGTGCAGATCGCGCAGCAGGGTTTCCACTTCCTGACGATTGCCCGGCTCGGCCTGCCAGCGCAGCAACGCGGCGCCGGAGTTTTCGATGATGTCGAAACCTTCTTCGAGAAAGATTTCCAGCAGCTCCGGGTCGTGACCGGCGCTGTCGTGCTCGGTTATTGCTGGCGGCGTTTCGGCAACGACCTGACCTTGGCGGACCTGACGGATGACTTCGATCAGATCCAGCGCCGGGGTCAGCGGCTGATGGTTTTGCAACTGATCAAGCAACAGCGCCAAGCGGTCATGGCTCTTGAGCAGCAAGCGCCCCAGGCTTTCGCTGTAGTGATAACGACGATCGACCAGACCTTCGTAAAGGCTTTCCAGCTCCTGGGCCAGATCGCCGATGGCCTCGACTTCGGCCATCCGCGCGCCACCCTTGAGCGTATGCAAATCGCGCTGCAACGAAGAAAGCGGCGCAACGTTGTCCGGGTCGCTCAGCCAGCGCTGCAAGGCTTGGCCTGAGCTGTCGAGAATGTCCACGGCCTCTTCAAGGAATATCTCGACAATCTCGTCATCGGGCTCAAGCGCCGTTGCCTTTTGCTGCAACTCAGCGGTGGCGCTGCCCAGTTCACGGATGCTCAGGGTGCGGCTGCCATCGCTGCGAATCAAGCCCATCGACGACGGGTCGAGGCTTTCATCGAGCAGATCATGCAGGGCACGAATCCGCTCTGGCTGCGGCGTGACTTCCTGACCCGCCGCCAGTTCGTCGAGCATGTTGATCAGCGCTTCGTGAGCGTTTTGCGCTTCCTGGAAAAACCGCTCGCTGACCGCCAGACTGCTTTCTTCCACCGCGCCATACAGGTCGAGCAAGGCTTCACACAGCACATCGACCGGCAGCAGATCGGCCATGTGCGCGCCTTCGCCGAGGGTGGTCAGCTCATCCAGCAACGCACTGAGTTCCTGACGCTCGCCGGGGTGTTGCTGCCAGCGCTGCAACAGGCTTTCGGCGTCGAGCAGGATGTCCATGCCCTGGGCGAGGAAGTTATTGATCAGTTGCGGATCGCGCTTGATTCGCAGGCCGGTGTGCGGCGCATCGAGGATCGACGCCAGGCGCTCGGCGAGCAGGGTTTCCGAGCGTTTGATCAGCGACTGTGCACCGACAATCGGCGCCAGCGGATCATGCTTGAGCTGACGCAGGCCGACGCGGAACAAGCCCTCGGCTTCAAGTAGCAACTCCACTTCGTCGAGGTCCAGCGGCAACTGGTGCGCCTTGAACTCGCGGGCCAGTTGATCGAGCGGTGCCGCGAGTTCGGCAATCGGCAACACGCCAGCCATCGACGCACTGCCCTTGAGCGTATGCAAGGCGCGCTGCAACTCGTCGCTGGCCTGTAGCGGCACATGCTCGGCGGCTTGATCGAGAAAGCGATTGAGGCTGGCGAGGTGGGTCTCGGCTTCTTTGCGGAAGATTTCCAGCAGCAGCGGATCGAGCGCCGCGACATCGTCGACGTCTTCGGCAGCCAGCGGTTCGTCACCCTTGGCCAAGGCGTGGGCACGGGCAGCCAGTTGATCGACATCGCTGCGTTGCCGTTGGCTGTTGGTGGCGAATTCGCTGATCAGTTCGGGCAGCAACAGCACGGTGTCGGTCAGCACTTGCTGCACCACCGAGCCCGGCTCGACACTTTGTTCGAGCACACGGTTGAGCAGGTTTTCCACCGACCACGCCAGTTCACCGAGAATCAGCGCGCGAACCATGCGCCCGCTGCCCTTGAGGGTGTGAAAGGCGCGTCGCAGTTCTGTCAGAGCATCGCGATCCTGCGAATTGGCGATCCAGAGCGGCAAGTATTCGTGGAGGACTTCGAGGACCTCGTCGGTCTCTTCGAGGAACACTTCGCGCAGCTCATCGTCGACCGGTTCTTCATCGGCCGGCGGCGGCATCAGGCTGCCGGGCGTGCTCAATGCCGGCGGGTTGAGCGCTGACACCGGGCTGGCCAGAACGTCGGCCAGCGACTGTACGGTTTCCGGATCATCGAGCGCTTGCATGTCCTGCATCACCAGCGCTTCGCTGGGGCTGAGCACGTCTTCGAGCACCGGCACGTGCGGCTCATTTGGAAAGAAACCCAGACTGGCGAGGGACTTCTGCGCGACGTCCAGCAATTGTTCGCCAGCTGCCTGTGGGTCATCGCTCAAGCGTTCGAGGTAATACTCAAGGCTGCTGATGACATCGGCCAGATGATCGAGTTGCTCCCAACCCGGCTCGTGCGGGTCGAGCAGCAAATGTTCGCGGATAAACCCGTTGCACGCTTCGACCAGACTCGCCGCCCGGCTGAGCGGAATCATCGCCAGCGCACCGCGCACCTGCGTCAGCAGCGCCGGCAACGCTTGCAGGTGCTGGCGATCCCAATCGGCGTCGATGTAGTCGACGATCATGTCCTTGGCCTGTTGCAGGCAGATGCGTGCTTCCTTGATCACGATTTGATGAATCTGCGTCAGGTCGGTGGTCGGCAGGCGCGCGTCTTCCGGGCTTTCCGGCTCGACGGTGCCGACCATGCCGGCCAGCGTCGCTTCGACGTAGAGCAAGGCACCGGCGACGTCCATCAGGATTGCGTCATTCGGTTCGCGCTGGCCCTGGGCAAGGCTGAGCACCACGGCCAATTGATCGATGATGACTTTGCGCGGCTGGCCGAAACCGAGCACGGCGAGGGTGTCGGCGATCTGCCTTAATGGCGCGAGCAGGCTTTCCAGATCCGAGGTGTGCTGGCGGTCGCTGCGCACGAACAGGTCGAGGCGTTCCTTGACCCGCACCAACTCTTCGCACAGAGCTGCCAGCACCGAGCGCATCGCATCGCGGTCGGGGCCGGCCAGGCGCGCGCGTTCTTCGTCGACCATCGCGCTGTCGGGCAACGCGTCGTCCAGCGAGTAGCGATCTTTCATGGTCAGCATCTGCCCGGTGGGATGTTCGGCTTTGGCAATATAGAACAACAGGCTTTTCAGCAGCTCCGCCGGCGCCGGCTGATTGAGGCCGGACAGGCCTTGTTCGAGCAGGCGCTTGAGCTCTTTGTCGGCGTCCTTGAACAGGCTGCGCAGCGCCGGGCTGTTGGCGATCACGCCTTCGCGCATGCCTTCGACCAGCGCCGAGGCGACTTGCCACAACGGGCTCAGCGGCGACTCAGCGCTCAGCGCTTCGAGACGGGTGAAGACTTTCGCCAGATAATCGAGATGCGTCTGGTCATCCTGTTCGCGCAGCAAACCGACCAAAGCCATTTGCAGCATCTGGCGCAGTTTACGCAGCACGTTCGGGAGCTCTGCCGGTTCAAGCTGCACCAGTGCTTCGGCGCTTAAGGGCGGCAGCTCGGGCAGTTGCGGGCTGAACAAACTGGTTTCCGAGAGCAGGCTTTCGCCCCGGGCGCTGCGCAGATCGTTGATCAGCGGCAACACCACCAGCGGCAAATCTCGGCGGGCGCTCTGTACGCGGTCGAGGTAGATCGGCAATTGCCCAAGGGCTTGCAGCAACAGGTGCAGCGCTTCGTCGCGGTGGCTGACGCGCTCGTGCTGCAGGGCTTCGACCAGATGTTCCATCTCTTCGGCGAGCAACGCTGCGCCGTAGAACTCGACCATCTGCAAACTGCCGTGGACCTGATGGATGTAATCCAGGCACTCGTCCAGCCCGGGAAAGGCCTGCGGATCATCCAGCACGGCTTCAATCGCCTGATGCGCCTGTTTCAGCGTTTCGGCAATTTCGCCCTTGACCCATTCCAGGGCCACATAGTCGTGCCGATCACCCATAACCGCTCCGATCACACTTTATCCGTCGCCGGCGCGGACGCTGCCGGCAAGGTGAATCCGGACACCGAACGGCGCAGCTGGCTGGCCATTTTCGCCAGGTTGCCGATGCTTTCGGCGGTGGCCGTGGAGCCGGACGAAGTCTGCGAGGTGATCTGCTGGATCACGTTCATCGTCAGCGAGATCTGCCCGGCTGACGAGGTCTGCTGCTGCGCCGCGTTGGAGATGCTTTGAATCAGCGCCGCGAGGGTCTTCGACACGCCTTCGATTTCTTCCAGGGCCACACCGGCATCCTGCGCCAGTCGCGCGCCGCGCACCACTTCGGTGGTGGTTTGCTCCATGGAAATAACGGCTTCGTTGGTATCGGTCTGGATCGCCCGCACCAGGGTTTCGATCTGCCGGGTGGCAGCGGACGAGCGTTCGGCCAGCCGTTGCACTTCGTCGGCAACCACGGCAAAACCGCGCCCGGCATCACCGGCCATCGACGCCTGAATCGCGGCGTTGAGGGCAAGGATGTTGGTCTGGTCGGCGATGTCGTCGATCAGGCTGACGATGTCGCCGATTTCCTGCGACGACTCGCCGAGACGCTTGATGCGTTTGGCGGTGTCCTGAATCTGTTCGCGAATGTTGTCCATGCCGTGGATGGTGTTGTGCACCACCTCGTTGCCCTTGTTGGCGATCTCCACGGAGCGCTCGGCGACCGCCGAGGATTCGGCAGCGTTGGCCGAGACCTGGTCGATGGATTCGGCCATGTCGCTGATCGCCGTCGAGGCTTCGGAAATCTGCTGGGCCTGATGCTCCGAGGCTTGCGCCAGATGCATCGCGGTGGCTTGGGTTTCCTGCACGGCGGCGGCGACCTGGCCGGCGGTGAGGTTGATGGTGGCGACCAGATCGCGCAACTGGTCGACGGAATAGTTGATCGAGTCGGCGATGGTGCCGGTGAAGTCTTCGGTCACCGAGGCGGTCACGGTGAGGTCGCCGTCGGCGAGGTCTTCGATTTCGTCGAGCAGGCGCATGATCGCGTTCTGGTTGCGCTCGTTCTTCTCGGCGGTTTCGCGTAACTGGCGATTGGTTTCCCGGACCATCACCAGACCGATGAGGATGATCGACGCCAGCGCCAGCAAACCAAGGACATAGCCGCCGATGGTGTCGGTGTTGCGCCCGCCGGCAAGGTTCTCGAAACCGGTGGCCAGGTGCGAGGCTTCGTCGAGCAGGGTTTGCGAGAGGCTGAAGATGTTGCTGGCCGATTCACGAACCTTGAACAGCTCTGGCGAGGTTTCGAGGATTTCATCCACCGAGCCGGAAACGAACTGGAACAGCTCGGAGATTTCACTCAAACGGGCACGGGCGTCGCGGTCTTCGACCTGGCTGATTTTCAGCGCCGGGTTGCCTTGCAGCATGCCGTTGAGCACTTGGCCGAAACGCGTGGCGTCGCGGCCAAAAGCATCGGCGGCTTGCTGCGAGTTTTCGTCGCCGGCAAGCACGGTGTTGACCGCGCCGAGGATGCGCTCAGCCAGCAGCGATTGACGCTGGGCCATCGCCACTTGCGCCGCCGGAGCACCGCGCTGGAGGAGGATTTCGACGACTTTTTCGTATTCAATCTGCAACTGTGGCACGGTTTCGGCCAGGGTCGCAGCCACCTGATGCAGCGACAGCACGGTCTGTTCGCTGGAGAGAATCGCGTCGGTGTTTTTCAGCAGGCGTTCCCAGTCGAGCTGCACGGCGCGCATTTCCGGGCGCACGGTGGCGGGCGCAGGCGGCAGGCCGGTGACCGGGTCGCCCTTCTTCAGGTAACCCCAGCGCTGGGCGAAATCGTTGCGCGCATCGCTGAGCAACTTGAACGCGGCAGCCTTGCCGGCGGCGGCTTCAGTGGCGTTCTTGGCGATGCGTTGCGAGAGCACGCGCAGCTCACCGGCGTGGCCGATGTACTGTTTGTCGTAGTTCGCCTGGGTGTTGAGGTAAGCGAAGTTGGCGAACAGCAGCATGATGAACACGATCAGTGCGATGAACAGCACGATGATCTGCGAGCGACTGCGCGATCCTTCCGCCGGCTTGCCTGTTTTTGCTTTTATCATCGGTCCTCGCCTGTTTGAAGCTCATCGAACAACCTGTGGGAGTTAGCCTTGTGAAGTGGAGCTTTTGTGGCGAGGGGATTTATCCCCGATGGGTCGCGCAGCGGCCCCAAGATTCGAGCTGTATCAAATACATCTCGAATGCAGCCTTTGGGTCGGCTTCGCCAACCATCGGGGATAAATCCCCTCGCCACAGGTTCCCTTGCCACAGAATCCCACCATTGCATGGCCCATTCCCACATGGGTCTCTGTTGTTTCGACTAGATTGCGACGCTCATGAACACCGGGGATTTCGCCAGGGCAAACAGGCTGAATACCCGCCAGTTCTGCTCGCGCCGAAAATAGCCTTTGACGAACTCGGCCTTCGAACCCTGGCGCTTGCTGATCGATATCGGTTCGAAGCTGTCCTGCTCGAAATGCTGCAGACCAATAACCTCATCGACCATCAGCCCGGCAAACACGTCCCCATGCTCCACCACCAACACCCGCCGCTGTTTGCGCAACGGCGACAGTTCATGCCCGAAGAAACCACACAAATCCATGATCGGCAGCAGCCGTCCGCGCAGGTTAGCCACACCCTTGACCCACGGCTTGACCCCGGGCAACTGAGTGAAGCGCGGCTCGTGCAGCACTTCGCTGACTTCGCCCATCGGCGCCACATACCAATGCTCGCCGAGGCGAAAGCCGATGCCGCTCCAGCGATCCTGGCGCGCCGGTTGCGACGGCAGGTCCGCCGCCAGCAAGCGGCAGCGCTGGTCGATTTGCCAGAGCAGTTCGAACGCGGTCAGCGATTCGCTCATGGTCGCGCGATCAGCCTTTGAGCACGTTGTTCAGGGTCTTGATCAGGGTGTCTTCGTCGACCGGTTTGGTCAGGTAGTCCTTGGCGCCCTGACGAGTGCCCCAGACCTTGTCGGTTTCCTGATCCTTGGTGGTGATGATGATCACCGGGATGTGGCTGGTCTCGGCATCCTTGGTCAACTGACGGGTCGCCTGAAAACCGTTGAGGCCGGGCATGACGATGTCCATCAATACCGCGTCGGGTTTTTCCTGACGGGCCAGGGCCACGCCGTCGGCGCCGTTTTCGGCCTTGAGCACTTCATGGCCGTGCTTTTCGAGCATGCCGGTGAGTTTGTACATTTCAGTCGGCGAATCATCGACGATCAGGATACGTGCCATGGTTTTCCCCATTTTTCTTGTCGACCCCCGGCCCGCTGGCCGAGCATCACTGTACGTGTCTTACTGCGGCAAAACGGCGGCAAAGCCCGGAACGTGGGCCTGGATCGCGTTGAGCAGTTCTTCCTTGCTGAAAGGCTTGGTCAAAAATTGATCGGAACCGACAATCCGCCCCTTGGCCTTGTCGAACAGCCCGTCACGCGATGACAGCATGATCACCGGCGTGGCCTTGAATGCACTGTTGTTCTTGATTAAAGCGCAGGTCTGATAACCATCCAGACGCGGCATCATGATGTCGACAAAAATGATCCCGGGATGGTTGTCGGCGATCTTCGCCAAAGCGTCGAAACCGTCAATCGCCGTGATCACTTCACAGCCGACATTCTTCAGCAATGTTTCGGCGGTGCGACGAATCGTTTTCGAGTCGTCGATCACCATGACCTTCAAGGCGCTGGACTGCTGTTCCATAAGAGGGCTCTACCGTCGCCTTTGCGAATCAAATTGTCCGTTTTGCGATGAGTAATGGCTGGAAACCCTTGATGCTCAAGGGCCAGCACGGCTTGGCAGCCTTTTTAGCACAGTCTCCAGATGCAATCTATCGACGGGTTTTTCCTTGACCGAAAACCCGCCCGGCGCCACTCTGGCGGCACTTTTTCAATACCGATCCGGTAGCCAATTTTCGAGGAAAACCCAATGAGCGTTCGCGTCGGGATTGTCATGGACCCTATCGCCAGCATCTCCTATAAAAAGGATAGCTCGCTGGCCATGCTGCTGGCCGCGCAGAAGCGTGGCTGGGAACTGTTCTATATGGAGCAGCGCGACCTGTATCAGGGCGAAGGTCAGGCCCGGGCGCGCATGAAGCCGCTGAAAGTCTTCGCCAACCCGGAAAAATGGTTCGAACTGGACGCCGAGCAGGACAACCTGCTGAGCGATCTGGACGTGATCCTGATGCGCAAGGATCCGCCGTTCGACATGGAGTTCGTTTACTCCACCTACCTGCTCGAACAGGCCGAAACCGCCGGCGTACTGGTGGTGAACAAGCCGCAGAGCCTGCGCGACTGCAATGAAAAGCTGTTCGCCACGCTGTTCCCGCAGTGCACGCCGCCAACCATTGTCAGCCGCCGCGCCGACGTGCTGCGGGAGTTCGCCGCGAAACACGGCGACGTGATCCTCAAGCCGCTGGACGGCATGGGCGGCACCTCGATCTTCCGTCACCGTGCCGGTGATCCAAATCTGTCGGTGATTCTGGAAACCCTGACCGCCCTCGGTGGCCAGCAGATCATGGGCCAGGCTTACCTGCCGGCGATCAAGGACGGCGACAAACGCATCCTGATGATCGACGGCGAGCCGGTGGATTACTGCCTGGCACGGATTCCGGCGCAGGGCGAAACCCGTGGCAACCTGGCTGCCGGTGGTCGTGGTGAAGCGCGCCCGCTGACTGAAAAGGATCGCTGGATCGCTGCTCAGGTCGGCCCGACCTTGCGTGAGAAAGGCCTGCTGTTCGTCGGCCTCGATGTGATCGGTGAAAGCCTCACCGAAATCAACGTGACCAGCCCGACCTGCATCCGTGAAATCGACAATGCGTTTGGCACTGATATCGGCGGCATGCTGATGGATGCGATCGAGAAGAAGCTGCAAGCCTCTAGCCGTAAGCAGCAAGCCTGACGGCCAGCTACAAGCCGCAAGCCATGAGCTACAAGCTTTTACTTGCAGCTTGCCGCTCGAAACTTGCAGCTGCCCTTATGTCGCTTGCCGCTTGAAGCTTGCAGCTAAAAACCAACATTGCGTTATCATGCCGAGCCCGTAAAAACGCGATGTTGGTTTTTCTGTCATGACCCTCCCGTCCGATCTGCCCGCTGAACTCGCCCACCGTGGCGTGCGCCCGGCCGATCGCCTCGGATTTACCCTGTTTCTCGCAGCGCTGATCCATTTGGCGCTGCTGCTCGGCGTCGGCTTCACGATGGTCGAGCCCAAGCAAATCAGCAAAACCCTGGAAATCACCCTCGCCACCTTCAAGAGCGAAAAGAAGCCGGAGAAGGCTGACTTTCTTGCTCAAGAGCATCAGGAAGGCAGCGGCACGCTGGACAAGAAGGCGATCCCGAAGACCACTGAGGTGGCGCCGTTCCAGGACAATCAGGTCAAGAAAGTCACCCCGCCACCGGCCGCCAAGCCAGAAGTGCAGGAAGCCGCGCCCAAGGCTGCGGTGACCACCGTCGCGCCAAAGCCGAAAAAGGCGCCGACCAAGAAAGAAGAAACCAAGACCGAGGTCAAACCGACGGTTGATGCGCCGGAATTCGACAGCTCGCAGCTGTCCAGCGACATCGCCAGCCTCGAAGCCGAACTGGCCAAGGAACAACAGCTGTACGCCAAGCGTCCGCGTATTCACCGCTTGAGCGCGGCGTCGACCATGCGCGACAAGGGTGCCTGGTACAAGGACGATTGGCGCAAGAAGGTCGAGCGCATCGGCAACCTCAATTACCCCGAAGAAGCACGGCGCAAGCAGATCTACGGCAATTTGCGCCTGATGGTGTCGATCAACCGCGACGGTTCGCTGTATGAAGTGCTGGTACTGGAATCGTCCGGCCAGCCGCTGCTGGATCAGGCGGCGCAGCGCATCGTCCGGTTGGCGGCACCGTTTGCGCCGTTTACCGGCGATTTGTCGGATATCGATCGGCTGGAAATCATTCGTACCTGGAAATTTGCTCGCGGTGACAAACTCTCCAGCAACTGAATATTTCAGTGACGATGAGACTCATTGTGGCGAGGGGATTTATCCCCGATGGGGCGCGCAGCGGCCCTGAATCCATTGACATGACCTGCCTGACACACCGTGCGTGATGGTTTTGCGACTGCTTCGCAGCCGATCGGGGATAAATCCCCTCGCCACAAAGCCATGTTCCAACAAGGGATCTGTGTTGTTGTCAGCATCTCCAGCTTGTCAGTTTGCCCCCCGAACGCCACACTAGCGCACATGAAAAACGTCAGCCCCAGCTACCTCAAGCATCAATTCCTGATCGCCATGCCACACATGGCCGATCCGAACTTTGCCCACACCTTGACCTACATCGTCGAGCACACGGCCAATGGCGCGATGGGGATTGTGGTCAATCGACCGCAAGAGCTGAATCTGGCCGACATTCTTGAGCAACTGCGCCCGGACATCGACCCGCCAGCACTGTGCCAGCACGTGCCGATCTTCATCGGCGGCCCGGTGCAGACCGATCGCGGTTTCGTTCTGCACCCGGCGGGCAAGACCTTCCAGGCCACCGCGCAACTGGATGGCGATCTGGCCCTGTCGACCTCGCAGGATGTGCTGTTCGCCATCGCGGACGGCGTCGGCCCGGCGAAAAGCCTGATCGCCCTCGGCTATGCCGGTTGGGAAGCCGGGCAACTTGAAGCGGAAATGGCCGACAACGCCTGGCTGACCTGCCCGTACGACGCCGACATCCTCTTCAACACCAGCAGCGAGCTGCGTCTCGAAGCGGCGGCCAGGCACTTGGGGATCAACCTCAGCCTGCTGACCAGTCAGGCAGGTCACGCCTGATGGCCCTGCGCCTGATTCTCGGCTTCGACTACGGCACCAAACAGATCGGCGTCGCAGTCGGCCAGGTGATTACCGGCCAGGCCCGCGAGCTGTGCACCTTGAAGGCACAGAACGGCGTGCCGGACTGGAACCAGGTCGAAGCCCTTATAAAAGAATGGAAACCCGACGCCGTCGTCGTCGGCCTGCCGCTGAACATGGACGGCACACCGAGCGAAATGTGCCTGCGCGCGGAGAAATTCGCCCGCCGCCTCAACGGCCGCTTCAACGTGCCTTTCTATACCCACGACGAGCGCTTGACCACCTTCGAGGCCAAAGGCGAGCGACTGGCGCGCGGCGGTCAAAAAGGCAGTTACCGCGACAACCCGGTGGACGCCATCGCCGCCGCTCTGCTGTTGCAGGGCTGGCTCGATGAAAACACTGCATTGTTTGAATCCTGACAAGCGCTTCGGCGCTTTTCTTTTGAGTGAAAAACCGAGTCGCGTCCAAGGATCCGACTCGCCCCCAACAAGGAGCAACCATGAGCCTGCCAAATCCCGCCGATCTGATCAGCCAGATGGCGACCCGCCTCAAGGCGCACCTTGCCCAGCGTGAAATCACTGAACCGCGTTACATCGGCATTCGCACCGGCGGCATCTGGGTTGCGCAGGCCTTGCTCAAGGAATTGGGCAGCGACGCGCCACTGGGCACGCTGGATGTTTCCTTCTACCGCGACGACTTCAGCCAGAACGGCCTGCACCCGCAAGTGCGCCCGTCCGCCCTGCCCTTCGAGATCGAAGGCCAGCATCTGGTGCTGATCGACGACGTACTGATGAGCGGCCGCACCATCCGCGCCGCCATGAATGAATTGTTCGACTACGGTCGCCCGGCCAGCGTGACCCTGGTCTGCCTGCTGGATCTGGACGCCGGCGAGCTGCCGATACGCCCCAACGTGGTCGGCGCGACCTTGTCGCTGGCGGCTCACGAACGGGTAAAGCTGTCCGGCCCCGAGCCGTTGACGCTCGAACTGCAAGACATGTCCCTTTAATCCGCCCTATTGAGAGTCCCCTTCGCGATGACGCCTCTAGATACCAAGCGCCCGCTGCAGCTCAATGATCAGGGCCAGCTGCGCCACTTCCTCTCGCTCGACGGCCTGCGCCGCGAGTTGTTGACGGAAATCCTCGACACTGCCGACTCGTTCCTCGAAGTCGGTGCCCGGGCGGTGAAGAAAGTCCCGTTGCTGCGCGGCAAGACCGTGTGCAACGTGTTCTTCGAAAACTCCACGCGCACCCGCACCACCTTCGAACTGGCGGCCCAGCGGTTGTCGGCGGACGTGATCACCCTGAACGTGTCGACCTCGTCGGCGAGCAAGGGCGAAACCCTGCTCGATACCCTGCGCAACCTCGAAGCCATGGCCGCCGACATGTTCGTCGTGCGCCACGGTGATTCCGGCGCTGCGCACTTCATCGCCGAACATGTTTGCCCGCAAGTGGCGATCATCAACGGCGGCGACGGCCGTCACGCGCACCCGACGCAGGGCATGCTCGACATGCTCACCATTCGTCGGCACAAGGGCGGCTTTGAAAACCTCTCGGTGGCCATCGTCGGCGACATCCTGCACTCGCGGGTCGCGCGCTCGAACATGCTCGCGCTGAAAACCCTCGGTTGCCCGGACATCCGCGTGATCGCGCCGAAAACCCTGCTGCCGATCGGCATCGAGCAATACGGCGTGAAGGTCTACACCGACATGACCGAAGGTCTGAAAGACGTCGACGTGGTGATCATGCTGCGCCTGCAGCGTGAACGCATGACCGGCGGCCTGCTGCCGAGCGAAGGCGAGTTCTACCGCCTGTTCGGCCTGACCACCGCGCGTCTGGCCGGGGCCAAACCCGATTGCATCGTCATGCACCCGGGGCCGATCAACCGCGGCGTGGAGATCGAGTCCGCAGTGGCCGACGGCCCGCACTCGGTGATCCTCAATCAGGTCACCTACGGCATCGCAATTCGTATGGCTGTGCTGTCCATGGCCATGAGCGGACAAACCGCGCAGCGTCAATTCGAGCAGGAGAACGCCCAGTGAAGCTCAGCATTCTCGGCGCACGCGTCATCGATCCAAGCAGCGGCCTGGATCAAGTCACCGACATTCACGTTGAAGCCTGCAAGATCGTCGCCCTCGGCGCGGCTCCGGCCGGCTTCAGCGCAGTAGAAACCATTGATGCCCAAGGCCTCGTCGCCGCTCCCGGCCTGGTCGACCTGAACGTTGCCCTGCGCGAGCCGGGTTACAGCCGCAAAGGCAGCATCATCAGCGAAACCCGCGCCGCCGCTGCCGGCGGTGTGACCAGCCTGTGCTGCCCGCCGAAAACCAAACCGGTGCTCGACACCTCCGCCGTGGCCGAGCTGATCCTCGACCGCGCCCGCGAGGCCGGCAACACCAAGGTGTTCCCGATCGGCGCACTGAGCAAAGGTCTGGACGGCGAGCAACTGGCTGAGCTGGTGGCGCTGCGCGACGCTGGTTGCGTGGCGTTCGGCAATGGTCTCGAAAGCTTCCGCAACACCCGCACCCTGTGCCGGGCGCTGGAATATGCGGCGACTTTCGACCTGACGGTGATTTTCAATTCGCAGGATCATGACCTGGCCGAAGGTGGCTTGGCTCACGAAGGCGCGGTTGCCAGTTTCCTCGGCTTGCCGGGTATTCCGGAAACCGCTGAAACCGTGGCCTTGGCCCGGGATCTGTTGCTGGTCGAGCAGACTGGCGTGCGTGCGCACTTCAGCCAGTTGACCAGCGCTCGCGGTGTTGCCCTGATCGCTCAGGCGCAGGCCCGTGGCTTGAAAGTGACGGCGGATGTCGCGTTGTATCAACTGATTCTGACCGATGAAGCGCTGATCGATTTCAGTAGCCTCTATCACGTGCAACCGCCGCTGCGTACGCGCGCGGATCGCGATGGTTTGCGTGCGGCAGTGAAGTCCGGGGTGATCTCGGCGATTTCCAGCCATCACCAGCCACACGAACGTGACGCCAAACTGGCACCGTTCGGCGCGACCGAGCCGGGCATCAGCAGTGTTGAGTTGTTGCTGCCATTGGCGATGACCCTGGTTGAAGATGGCTTGCTGGATCTGCCGACGTTGCTGGCGCGTTTAAGCGCTGGCCCGGCCGAGGCGTTGCGTTTACCGGCGGGCAAGCTGGCGGTGGGCGGTGCGGCGGATATCGTGCTGTTCGACCCACAGGCTTCGACGGTGGCCGGTGAGAACTGGTTGTCGAAGGGTGAGAACTGCCCGTTCATTGGGCATACGCTGCCAGGCGTGGTTCGTTACACCTTGGTGGATGGCCGGATCAGCCACCAGGCTTGATACCGAGTTGTATCAATCGCTGGCAAGCCAGCTCCCACAAGGATCACCGCGAATCCTGTGGGAGCTGGCTTGCCAGCGATGGCTTACTGGAAGGCGCCGCGATTCTGCGCGTTACGCACCGAGACCTGATCATTCAGCGTCCAGAAGTCATACAACACGCCAATAAAGAACAACCCGCCCGTGAGCAGATACACCAGCCCGCTGATCCATTTCCCCTGATACATCCGGTGCACCCCGAAGACTCCAAGGAACGTCAGCAGAATCCACGCGACGTTGTATTCGATCGGCCCAGCGGTAAAGCGCAGATCCGCCTCACGATCCATCGCTGGGATCAGGAACAGGTCGATCAGCCAGCCAATGCCCAACAAACCGAAGGTGAAGAACCAGATCGTCCCGGTCACCGGCTTGCCGTAGTAGAAGCGGTGAGCGCCGGTGAAACCTAAAATCCACAACAGGTAACCGATGACCTTGCTGTGCGTATCCTGGGATTGATAGCGGTTCATGAATGACCTCGTTTGCCTCGATAGATAAATATTTTCTGCATCTTTGTGACTTTTTTATGTCCAGCCGACAAGTGGCTCTTCACTGTTACACCTTGCGCAAAGCCTTGTGGGGCTTGGGTTCTGTCCGACAATTGAGTCAATTTGCCGCTTGTTGAGCGAAATTGACCCCTTGGTTGAATCGACCAACGGCCTCGGAAGAGACAAAAAAGCTGTTATAAAGTTGCGCGCTACCACTTAAGAGCCACGCCTAATGCGACCATTTTTCAAGACATGGCTAACCATCTGCCTATTAATGCCACTGGCCGCCCACGCCACCAATCGTGAGCAACGTCTTCCTAACGTTAACGGCTTCACCCCTAAATCCCATGCTTCGGCTCCTTCGAGCAAAAGCAGCAAAAGCAAAACCACCACGCTGAGCAGCAAGAGCCACAGCAAGCTGGTGCCACCGATGGCGAGCAAGGAAAGCAGCAACGTCCTCAGCCGCGCGGTAAATGTCCTCGGTACTCCTTATCGTTGGGGCGGCAGCAGCCCAAGTAAAGGCTTCGATTGCAGCGGTCTGGTCAAATATGCGTTCAACGACGCGACGTTTGACCTGCCACGCACCTCTAACGCCATGGCCAGCGGTCACGGCGAGAAGGTCGAGCGCAAGGACCTCAAGCCCGGCGACCTGATCTTCTTCAACATCAAGAGCCGTCGCGTCAACCATGTGGCGATCTATCTGGGCAACGACCGCTTCATCCACGCGCCGCGTCGCGGCAAGTCGGTGAGCATCGATACCCTGAACAAGCCGTACTGGGAAAAGCACTACGTGGTGGCCAAACGCGTACTGCCGAAAGAGCCGGCCAGCAAGCAATTGCGCGTGGTTCAGCGCTGATCTGATCAGCCTGAACGAAACGCCACATACGAAAACGCCCCGATCATTGCTGATCGGGGCGTTTTTTTTTGCCTGTTCACCGGTTACGCGGCGATCGACAACTTGAGCTTGTTCATCGCGCTCTTCTCGAGCTGACGGATACGCTCGGCCGACACGTTGTACTTCTGCGCAAGGTCGTGCAGCGTGGCCTTCTCTTCTGCCAGCCAACGCTGGTAGAGGATGTCACGGCTGCGGTCGTCCAGCACTTCCAGCGCTTCGTGCAGGTTGTGGTTGGAGTTGTCGCTCCAGTCGGCATCTTCCAGTTGACGCGCCGGGTCGTACCGGTGGTCTTCCAGATAGTTGGCCGGCGACTGGAAAGCGCTGTCGTCGTCGGCTTCAGCAGCCGGGTCGAAGGCCATGTCATGGCCGGTCAGGCGACTTTCCATCTCGCGCACTTCACGCGGCTCCACGCCGAGGCTTTCCGCCACACGGTGGACTTCCTCGTTGTTCAGCCACGCCAGACGTTTCTTCTGGCTGCGCAGGTTGAAGAACAGCTTGCGCTGGGCCTTGGTGGTCGCGACTTTCACAATGCGCCAGTTGCGCAGGATGAACTCGTGAATTTCCGCCTTGATCCAGTGCACGGCGAACGACACCAGACGCACACCCATTTCCGGGTTGAAGCGCTTCACGGCCTTCATCAGGCCGACGTTACCTTCCTGGATCAGGTCAGCCTGAGCCAGACCGTAGCCGGAATAGCTACGGGCAATGTGTACGACAAAACGCAGGTGGGCGAGCACCATCTGCCGAGCCGCCCCCAAATCCTGCTCATAGTAGAGACTCTCGGCCAGTTCACGCTCCTGCTCCGGCGTCAGCAATGGAATGCTGTTGACGGTGTGCACATAGGCTTCCAGATTCGCGCCCGGAACCAGTGCATACACAGGTTGCAAAGAATTGGTCATACGAAAAAACCTCCCACTTACATACTCGTGCCTCTCGGCACTGCGAAAAATTGACCGGGAATTCAAGTACAAGTTCCCAAAAAACCGCGAGGCCAATCACGCGCAAAAAAGATTCTACTTCGGCGCCAGCTCCCTGAGATGACGTGCGACTGCAATCCATGCACCGATATAACCCAACAGCACCGCGCCAAGCAAGAGCGACAGACCGTCGGCAACTGGCACTCCGGCCAGCGCGAAATCACTGCCGTACAAGCCGGCCAGCCCAACCACCGCGTCGTTCAGCCAGTTCAGGCCGAACGCCAATACACCCCAGGACAACAGCCCCGCACCGAAGCCATACAACGCGCCCATATAAAGGAAGGGACGCCGCACATAACTGTCAGTGCCGCCGACGAGTTTAATCACTTCTATCTCGGTGCGGCGGTTTTCAATATGAAGACGAATGGTATTGCCTATCACCAAAAGTAATGCAGAAACCAACAGCACCGTCAGACCGAAGACAAAACGATCGCCAAGCTTGAGGATGGCGGCCAGACGCTCGACCCAGACTAGATCAAGTTGCGCCTGTTGTACCTTCGGCAGCTCGGAAAGTTTTTGTCTTAATGCTTCCAGCGTCGGCTTGTCGACTTCGTTCGGCGTCACCAGCACCACGCCCGGCAGCGGGTTCTCCGGCAGTTCGCGCAAGGCTTCGCCCAGCCCGGACTGCTGCTGAAACTCTTCCAGCGCCTGATCGCGACCGACATATTCAGCGTCCGCTACGCCGGGCATGCCTTTGATCTGCTCGCGCAACGCTTCACCCTGCTGCGGGCTGGCATCGAGTTGCAGATACAGCGAAATCTGCGCCGCACGCTGCCACGAACCGCCGAGACGTTCGACGTTGTTGAGCAGCAGCGACAAGCCCATCGGCAGGCTCAGCGCCACCGCCATCACCATGCAGGTGAAGAAGCTGCCGATTGGCTGCTTGCCGAGGCGGCGCAGGCTGTCTAGCAGGCTGGCGCGATGGCTTTCAACCCACGCGCGGAACAGCGTGGCGAAGTCCGGGCCGTCGTCATCGTCGTGTTTTTTCTTCTTCGGCGGCTGCGGATCGGCGGCTTTCGGGGCCACCCGCTCGGAAACCTTGGGGCTACGTGTTGCACTCATTCCCCAGCCTCCCCGTCGCCGATCAAGCGGCCACGTTGCAGGGTCAACATGCGGTGGCGCATGCGCGCGATCAGGGCCAGGTCGTGACTGGCGATCAGCACGCTGGTGCCCAGCCGGTTGATGTCTTCGAACACGCCCATGATCTCGGCCGCCAGACGCGGGTCGAGGTTACCGGTCGGTTCGTCCGCCAACAGCAAGGCCGGGCGGTGAACGATCGCGCGGGCAATGCCGACGCGCTGTTGCTGACCGGTGGACAGGTCGCCCGGGTACAGATCGGTTTTATCCGACAGCGCCACACGCTCCAGCGCCGAATCGACACGCTTGGCGATTTCGGCCTTGGACAGCCCGAGAATCTGCAGCGGCAACGCGACGTTGTTGAACACCGTGCGATCGAACAGCAACTGGTGATTCTGGAACACCACGCCGATCTGCCGGCGCAGGAACGGAATCTGCGCGTTGCTGATGGTGCTCAGGTCTTGCCCGGCCAGCAGCAGTTTGCCGCTGGTTGGCCGTTCCATTGCCAACAGCAGGCGCAACAGAGTGGATTTACCGGCACCGGAGTGACCGGTGACAAACAAGAATTCGCCACGACGGACTCGAAAGCTCAGCTCATGCAAGCCGACGTGACCGTTCGGGTAGCGTTTACCGACCTGTTCGAAACGAATCATGAACGCTCCCGCTCGGCAAACAGTGCCTGGACAAAGGGTTCGGCTTCAAAGGTACGCAAATCGTCGATGCCTTCACCGACGCCGATGTAGCGGATCGGCAGGCCGAACTGCTTGGCCAGGGCGAAAATCACGCCGCCCTTGGCGGTACCGTCGAGCTTGGTCAGCGCCAGACCGGTCAGTTCGACGGTCTGATTGAATTGCTTGGCCTGGTTGATGGCGTTCTGGCCAGTACCGGCGTCGAGCACCAGCAGCACTTCGTGCGGCGCGTCGGCGTCGAGCTTGCCGATGACCCGGCGAACCTTTTTCAGTTCTTCCATCAGGTTGTCTTTGGTGTGCAGACGACCGGCGGTGTCGGCGATCAATACGTCGATGCCGCGGGCCTTGGCGGCCTGCACGGCGTCGAAGATCACCGAAGCCGAGTCGGCGCCGGTGTGCTGGGCGATCACCGGGATCTTGTTGCGCTCGCCCCAGACCTGCAACTGCTCAACAGCTGCAGCGCGGAAAGTGTCACCGGCGGCGAGCATGACTTTCTTGCCTTCCAGTTGCAGCTTCTTCGCCAGTTTGCCGATGGTGGTGGTTTTGCCGGCGCCGTTGACGCCAACCACCAGAATCACGAAAGGCTTGTTCTGCGAGGTGATTTTCAGCGGTTGTTCGACCGGTTTGAGCATCGCGGCCAGTTCGGCCTGCAGGGATTTGTACAACGCATCGGCGTCGGCCAATTCCTTACGAGCAACCTTCTGGGTCAGGCGCTGGATGATCTGCGTGGTGGCTTCGACACCAACGTCGGCGGTGAGCAGACGGGTTTCGAGGTCATCGAGCAGATCGTCGTCAATGGTTTTGCGGCCGAGGAACAGGCTGGCCATGCCCTCGCCGATGCTGGCGCTGGTTTTCGACAGACCCTGTTTCAGACGGGCGAAGAAACCGGCTTTGGTTTCTTCGGTGCGCGGGGCTTCGACGGGGGTTTCGGCAACCACTTCGACCGGCATGACTTGAGCTGCAACTACGGGAGCCGGTGCCGCTGCTGGCTCGGGCTGTTGCACGACTGGAGCAACAGGAGCAACAACGACCGGAGCAACAGGCTCAGGCGCAATAATTTCAGGAACAGCTTCAGCCACGAC
Organism: Pseudomonas sp. PB103; assembly: GCF_009764635.1. NCBI lineage: Bacteria > Pseudomonadati > Pseudomonadota > Gammaproteobacteria > Pseudomonadales > Pseudomonadaceae > Pseudomonas > Pseudomonas sp. PB103. The sequence continues at coordinate 148,088 of NZ_RWIL01000123.1, forward strand.
GGGCGCAGGCTCGATGATCGGCTCAACCACTGGCGCCGGCGCCACTTCAGGCACAAACGCAGCAGGCGCAGGAATCACTGGCGTAACGTGTGGCGCAGCCTCTTCAACCAATGCCACCGGCTCTTCCGCCACCGGCAAGGTCAGCCACGGCTCGGCCGCCGGGGTCAGCGGCAGTTCGGCCGCGACAGGCGCTTCAGGCTCTGGCTCAACCGGTTGCAACACCGGCTCGGCAAGCGGCAGAACGATCGGTGCCGGCTCTTCTTCTATTACCAGAGCCGGCGCGGGAGCGGGTTCAGGAATCGCGGGCGGCTGTTCGACGACGGGTTCCTGCGGTTTCTTACGCAGCCATCCGAACAGGCTTTTCTTCTCGCCAGCCGCAGCTGGGGTCTTCTTGTCGTCGTTGGAACCAAACATGGAGGACGGCTATCTCACGGTAGCGACGCGCCATAAGGGCGCCCCGGCAAATAAATATTCGATGCAGAACAGACTGTGTTTCATCCAGCTTGTTCACGCGCAACATTTTGTCGAGGCGCCACAGGCACCTCAAAGGTCGATTAATACGAAGGACTGGAACGGCATCGTCGGCGAAAACGCAGAGTTTAGCTGACAAACTCAAAGCTTCTGCCGGAAACCCATACAACCTATCGACCGATCAGTGGCTTGATAGGCGTGGCCGCCAGTAAAACGGATCAGTATCCTAGCACCTCCTCGCCCGCCTAGGCTAAGACCAAGCGGGCAGCCCAACAGGTTAAAAAACGAATGAATGCTCTAGCCCGCCGCGCCGCAGGCCTGCTGCTCAGCACAGTCTGCCTGCCCCTTTCGGCCCTGGCGGCCGACCCGCAACCGACCCACGAATTCACCCTCGACAACGGCCTCAAGGTCGTCGTGCGCGAAGACCATCGCGCGCCAGTGGTGGTCTCGCAGGTCTGGTACAAGGTCGGCTCCAGCTACGAAACCCCGGGCCAGACCGGTTTGTCTCACGCGCTTGAGCACATGATGTTCAAGGGCAGCGAGAAAGTCGGCCCCGGCGAAGCGTCGCTGATCCTGCGCGATCTGGGCGCCGAAGAGAACGCCTTCACCAGCGACGACTTCACCGCTTATTACCAGGTGCTGGCCCGCGACCGTCTGGGCGTAGCCTTTGAACTGGAAGCCGACCGCATGGCCAACCTGCGCCTGCCGGCCGACGAGTTCGCCAAGGAAATCGAAGTCATCAAGGAAGAGCGCCGCTTGCGCACTGATGACAAGCCGATGTCCAAGGCTTACGAACGCTATAAAGCCATGGCCTACCCGGCCAGCGGCTATCACACGCCAACCATTGGCTGGATGGCTGACCTCGATCGCATGAAGGTCGAAGAGCTGCGCCACTGGTACCAATCCTGGTACGTGCCGAACAACGCCACGCTGGTGGTGGTCGGCGACGTCACTCCGGACGAGGTGAAAACCTTGGCCCAGCGCTATTTCGGCCCGATCGCCAAACGCGACGTGCCACCGGCGAAAAAACCGCTGGAACTGGCCGAGCCGGGCGAACGCCAGATCACCCTGCACGTGCAGACACAACTGCCTAGCCTGATGCTCGGCTTCAACGTGCCAAGCATCGCCACCGCTGAAGACAAGCGTTCGGTCAACGCCCTGCGTCTTATCTCCGCGCTGCTCGACGGCGGCTACAGCGGTCGCATCCCGACACAACTGGAACGTGGTGAGGAACTGGTTTCCGGCGGTTCGTCGAACTACGACGCCTACACCCGTGGCGACAGCCTGTTCACCCTCTCGGCAACGCCGAACACGCAGAAGAAAAAGACCATGGCGCAAGCCGAGGCCGGTCTGTGGAAACTGTTGGAACAGCTGAAAACCACCGCGCCGTCCGCTGAAGAACTGGAGCGCGTGCGTGCACAAGTTATTGCCGGCCTGGTCTTTGAGCGTGATTCGATCACCAGCCAGGCCACGGCGATTGGCCAACTGGAAACCGTCGGCCTGTCGTGGAAACTGATGGACACCGAACTCGCCGACCTGGAAAGCGTGACCCCGCAAGACATCCAGAACGCCGCCAAGCTGTATTTCACCCGCGAACGTCTCAGCGTCGCCCACGTCCTGCCACTGGAGACGACTCATGAGTGAGCGCAAAACCCCACGTTTGATGCTGCTCGGCCTGATCGCCGTGGCGGTGATCGGCTCTGCTGCTTTCTTTCTGTCGCCAAGCGCTGACAGCAAGGCCAGCGAAGCCCTCGACAACGCCAAGACCAGCCAGAAGTTGCAATCGCTGGCCGAGCTCGACGGCAAAGCCCCGGCCAGCCGCAAACTCGACGTGCAGACCTGGAACACCGCCGACGGCGCCAAGGTGCTGTTCGTCGAAGCCCACGAGCTGCCAATGTTCGACATGCGCCTGATCTTCGCCGCCGGCAGTAGCCAGGACGGCAGCGCCTCGGGTCTGGCAGTGCTGACCAACGCGATGCTCAACGAAGGTGTGGCTGGCAAAGACGTCGGCGCCATCGCTCAGGGTTTCGAAGGCCTCGGTGCGGATTTCGGCAACGGTGCTTTCAAGGACATGGCGCTGGCTTCGCTGCGCAGTCTGAGTGCGCCTGAGCAACGTGAACCGGCGCTGAAGCTGTTCTCGGAAGTGGTCGGCAAACCGACCTTCCCGGCCGATTCCTTCGCGCGCATCAAAAACCAGATGCTCGCCGGTTTCGAATACCAGAAACAGAACCCCGGCAAACTCGCCAGCCTTGAGCTGATGAAACGTCTGTACGGCGATCACCCCTACGCGCATTCGAGCGACGGCAATCCGCAAAGCGTGCCGAAGATCACCCTCGCGCAATTGCGTGAATTCCACGCCAAGGCCTACGCGGCTGGCAACGTGGTGATCGCGCTGGTCGGTGACTTGTCTCGCGCAGAAGCCGAGGCGATTGCCAATCAGGTCTCTACTGCCCTGCCGAAAGGCCCGGCGCTGGCGAAGATCGCGCAGCCGCAGGAACCGAAAGCCAGCGTTAATCACATCGAGTTCCCGTCGAAGCAAACCAACCTGATGCTCGCGCAACTGGGCATCGACCGTGACGATCCGGATTACGCCGCGCTGTCGATGGGCAACCAGATCCTCGGTGGCGGTGGTTTCGGCACCCGTCTGATGAGCGAAGTGCGTGAAAAACGTGGCCTGACTTACGGCGTGTATTCGGGTTTCAGCCCGATGCAGGCGCGTGGCCCGTTCATGATCAACCTGCAGACCCGCGCGGAAATGAGCGAAGGCACCCTGAAACTGGTGCAGGATGTGCTCGCCGACTACCTGAAAACCGGGCCGACGCAGAAAGAACTCGACGATGCCAAGCGTGAACTCGCCGGCAGCTTCCCGCTGTCCACCGCGAGCAATGCCGATATCGTCGGCCAACTCGGCGCGATGGGCTTCTATAATCTGCCGCTGAGCTATCTGGACGACTTCATGCGTCAGTCGCAAAGCCTGACCGTGGAACAAGTCCGCGACGCCCTGAACAAACATTTGAGCACGGACAAAATGGTCATCGTCACCGCTGGCCCGACCGTGCCGCAAAAGCCGTTACCGGCCCCTTCTGATAAACCTGCCGAGCAACCGCTCGGGGTTCCGGAGCATTAATGGCGACTCGATCCCCTAAAAAGCCTGCGCAAAACGTTCACAACGGTGTGAACCAGTTGCGCATCATTGGCGGCCAATGGCGCAGCCGCAAGCTGAGCTTCCCCGACGCACCGGGCCTGCGCCCGACGCCGGACCGCGTGCGTGAAACCCTGTTCAACTGGCTGGCGCCGTACGTTGAAGGGGCCAAGGTACTCGACCCGTTCGCCGGCAGCGGCGCGCTGTTTCTCGAAGCGCTGTCGCGTGGCGCGGCCATGGGCCAGGCGCTGGACGCCAGCAACATTGCGGTGTCCAGCCTGAAAGAACACCTCGGCACCCTGCGCTGCACCAACGGCCAGGTGCAGACGGCGGACGCGCTGCGTTATCTGGAAACCCAGACCGCCAGCGCGTACGACCTGGTGTTCCTCGACCCGCCGTTCAACCAGAACCTGCTGCCTGCCGTGTGCTCCTTGCTCGAAGAGCGTCAGTGGCTGGCGCCCGATTCGTGGATCTACACTGAAAGTGAAACGGCGCCATCGACGCTGGGCCTGCCGGGCAACTGGCGCCTGCACCGCGAACAGAAATCCGGCCGGGTTTACTACGCGCTGTGGCAACGTACGGCAGAGATCGCCGGTTAATCGACCGGTCTGAATAAGCGGCGGCCCTTCCCATAGGGTCGCCGCGCTGCATCGAGAACCATCGTGTCCGCCTCTTCAGAACGCTTCACCCCCGCCCTCGGCCTCGGCAATCCGCACCTGCAAACCTTGTGGGGGCCGCTGTGGCGCAAAACCGTGCATATCCAGCGTGAGCGCGAGCGCCTGTGGCTTGAGGATGGCGACTTTCTCGACCTCGACTGGCATGGCCCGCATTCGGCAGACGCGCCTTTGGTGCTGGTGTTACACGGGCTGACCGGCTCTTCCAACTCGCCTTACGTGGCCGGCGTGCAAAAAGCCTTGGCCGATCAGGGTTGGGCCAGTGTTGCGCTGAACTGGCGTGGTTGCTCCGGTGAGCCGAACCTGCTGCCGCGCAGCTACCATTCCGGCGCCAGCGAAGACCTCGCCGAAACCATCAAACACCTGCGCGCGAAACGCCCATTGGCGCCGTTGTATGCCGTTGGCTATTCACTGGGCGGCAACGTGCTGCTCAAACATCTCGGCGAAACCGGCAGCGCCAGCGGCGTGCTCGGTGCGGTGGCGGTGTCGGTGCCCTTCCGCCTCGATCAATGCGCCGACCGTATCGGCCAGGGCTTTTCCAAGGTCTATCAGGCGCATTTCATGCGCGAGATGGTCGCCTACATCAAGAACAAGCAACGGCAGTTTCAGCACGATGGGCGCGAGGATGGGCTGGCGGCTTTGGCAGCGCTCGGTTCGCTGGAGAACATGCGCACGTTCTGGGATTTCGATGGCAGGGTGACCGCGCCATTGCACGGCTTCGAGAATGCCGAGGATTACTACCGGCGGGCGTCGAGCCGCTATTTTCTCGGCGAGATTCGCACACCGACCCTGATCATTCAGGCGGCAGACGATCCATTCGTGTTCCCGCACAGCTTGCCCCAGGCTGATGAGCTGTCAGCCTCGACCGCGTTTGAGCTGCAACCACGCGGCGGCCACGTCGGTTTCGTCGATGGCTCGCTGCGTCAGCCCGGTTATTACCTCGAACGCCGCATCCCGCGATGGCTGGCCAGCGTGCCCGCATGAGCGATCACGGCGAGTCGATCCATTTCTGGCAAACCGCGCCACTGGCCGGCGTCGAACTGTTGTCGGCACGCTACATCGATCATCGCTTCGCCCCGCATGTACACGACGGTTTTGTGATCGGGATGATCATGGCCGGCGCTCAGCGCTACCGTTATCGCGGCGCCGAGCATCTGGCCGGCAGCGGCACGCTGGTGTTGATCAATCCGGATGAGCTGCACACAGGCCACAAAGGCGCCGAAGACGGCTGGCTGTATCGGGCGTTCTATCCGGAGACCAGCAAGATTGTTTCGCTGCTCGATGAGCTGGAACTGTCGACGACCAGTCTGCCGGCCTTCGGCGCCACGCTGTATCGCGATCCGGACCTGGTCAGCGGTTTTGCACAATTGCATCGCTTGCTCGAAAGCCCGGCCACCGCGCTGCAACAGCAAACGGTGTGGGGCGAAATGATGTTGCTGCTGTTGCAGCGCCACGCGGCGGTGGGAGAAGTCGGCAACCCCGGCAAGGAGCACCGCGCAGTGCTGATCGCCAAGGATCTGCTGCACACCCACTTGGCAGCGCCACCGTCGCTGGAAGAGCTGGCGGCGGCGGTCAATCTGTCGCCGTTCCACTTCGCCCGGGTGTTCCGCCGCGCAACTGGCATGCCGCCGCACACCTGGCTGATGCTGCAGCGCATCGCTCAGGCGCGGGCCTTGTTACAGAGTGGCTGCTTGCCGCTGGAAGTCGCGACACAGTTGGGGTTTGCCGATCAGAGCCACTTGAGCCGACAGTTCAAGCAGGCTTATGGCGTGGGGCCTGCGGCGTATCGCAGTGCCCGCCTGAAAAGCTAAAAGATCGCAGCCTGCGGCAGCTCCTACAGGGAATGCATTCCAATGTAGGAGCTGCCGAAGGCTGCGATCTTTTGATCTTATTCGCCGGTGGCGATGCCGCGCGCCGGCTCGTTGATCCACTCGCTCCACGACCCGGCATACAACGCACCCAACGGATACCCCGCCAGGCACAGCGCAAACAGGTTTTGACACGCCGTCACCCCGGAGCCGCAATACGCGACCAGTTCCGACGGCGAACGCTCACCCAGTTGAGCCGCAAAGCGCTGCTTGAGCTGATCGGCCGGGAGGAATCGCCCGTCGCTGCCAAGGTTGTCGGTGAACGCCGCGCACTGCGCACCGGGAATGTGCCCGGCCACCGGGTCGATCGGTTCCACTTCACCCTTGAAGCGCGGCAAGGCGCGGGCGTCGATCAGCGTCAGCGTCGGCTGGCCCAGGCGCTGTTGCAATTGCTCGGCGCTGAGTAGCAAAGCTTCATCTGGCTGACCATTGAAATCGCCAGGGCTGACCGTCGGCGCATCCAGACTCAACGGCAAACCCGCCGCATGCCAGGCCTTGAGCCCGCCATCAAGAATGAACACGCCCTCGCGCTTGCCCAGCCATGCCAGCAACCACCACGCCCGCGCCGCATAAGCACCGGGGCCGTCGTCATACAAAACCACGTCGCTGTCACTGTTTATGCCCCAGGCTTGCAGGCGCTCGATCAACTCTGCCGGCTCGGGCAGCGGATGACGACCGGTGACGCCCTTGACCACTCTACCGCTGAGGTCGCGCTCAAGGTCCGCAAAGCTCGCCCCGGCAATGTGCCCTTCGGCATAGCTGCGCTGGCCGTAATCCGGATCTTCGAGGGCAAAACGACAATCGAGAATCACCAACCCGGGCTGTTCCTTGCGGGCATCCAGTGTTTGCGGGCTGATCAACTGCGCAATCGGCATAACGGGCTCCTGAGGGATTTCAACAGAACGGTTTATTTCACGTCTTCGAGGGCCTGGGCCAGCGGCACGTAGAACTCGTCGAACAGCGCATTGACCTGATCGCGCGCTTCATCGGTGACAAACCCGGCTTCGAGCACCAGCACCTGATACACGCCGCGTTTAACGGCCTGCTCGCTGAGGTGGTTGGAGTTTTCGCGGGTGGTGCACAGAAAGCGTACCCACGACGTCAGGATGATCCAGGCGTTGAGCGTCAGCGATTCAATCTGCACGCGATCCATCTTGAGGATCCCGGCGGCGACGAACCCTTCGTAGATCGCCGCGCCCTGGATCACGCAACGCTGCGAGAAGCGCCGATAACGGGCGGCCAGTTCCGCATCGCTGTCGAGCAGATGCTCAAGATCACGATGCAGGAAACGGTAACGCCACATCGCCGAGAGCAGCTCCTTGAGATAGAAGCGCTTGTCTTCCACCGTCGCGCCACGCCCCTGCGGCGGGCGCAGAAAGCTGTCGACCAAGGCTTCGTACTCACTGAACAACACGGCGATGATCGCCTGCTTGTTGGGGAAGTGGTAGTACAGGTTGCCCGGAGAAATCTCCATGTGCGCGGCAATATGGTTGGTGCTGATGCTGCGCTCGCCCTGTTGATTGAACAGCTCAAGGCTGTTCTGCACGATGCGCTCGCTGGTTTTTATTCGTGGGGCCATGGCTTGAGCTTTAATTCAGAGTGCGGTGAGGGGCATCTTACGACCTATCCGGAAATGGATAAAACAAAGCTGCACACGGAAGTCATTTGACTTTGTAGAGCATAGACTCTAAAAAGTTCATCATTACAAGAAATCCGGAGCCTACGATGACTGCCGATATTGCCTACCTGCAAACGCTGCAACAGCCTCTCGAAGAGCTCAACCGTTTGTTTGCCGGGCAACGCGCTGCGTACGCCGCCAACCCGATGCCACCTGCGGCCCAGCGCCAGCAATGGTTGAAGGCATTGCGCGATCTGCTGAGCAGCGAGCGCCAGGCCTTGATCGACGCCATCAGCGCGGATTTCAGCCATCGCAGCGCCGACGAAACCCTGCTTGCCGAACTGATGCCGAGCCTGCACGGCATTCATTACGCCAGTCGCCGACTCAGGGGCTGGATGAAACCATCGCGGCGCCACGTCGGCATGGCGTTCCAGCCTGCTGCGGCGAAGGTCATTTACCAGCCGCTGGGCGTCATTGGCGTGATCGTCCCGTGGAATTACCCGTTGTACCTGGCCATCGGCCCGCTGGTCGGCGCACTCGCGGCGGGTAATCGGGTGATGCTCAAACTCAGCGAATCGACCCCGGCCACCGGGCTGTTGCTCAAGGAACTGCTCGCGCGGGTGTTTCCCGAAGACCTGGTCTGCGTGGTGCTCGGCGAGGCTGACGTCGGCGTCGCGTTCTCGCGCCTGCCCTTTGATCATCTGCTGTTCACCGGTTCCACCAGCGTCGGCAAGCATGTGATGCGCGCGGCTGCCGAGAACCTCACGCCTGTCACCCTGGAACTGGGCGGCAAGTCGCCGGCCATCGTCTCCCACGACGCGCCACTGAAGGATGCTGCCGAGCGCATCGCCTTCGGCAAAACCCTGAATGCCGGGCAGACCTGCGTCGCCCCCGATTACGTATTGGTGCCGGAAGGCCGCGTCGGCGGCTTCGTCGAAGCCTATCGCCAAGCGGTGCAGAGCTTCTATCCGACCCTCGCCGATAACCCGGACTACACGGCGATCATCAACGAACGTCAGTTGGCGCGACTCAATGGCTACGTCAGCGATGCTACCAGCAAGGGCGCGCTGCTGATTCCATTGTTCGAACAGGGCCAGGGCCGGCGCATGCCGCACAGTGTGCTGTTGAATGTCAGCGACGAAATGACCGTGATGCAGGACGAAATCTTCGGCCCGTTGCTGCCGATCGTGCCGTATCGGGACTTGGAGCAGGCATTCGCTTACATCAATCAGCGCCCGCGACCTCTGGCTCTTTACTACTTCGGCTACGACAAACGCGAACAAAACCGCGTGCTGCACGAAACCCACTCGGGCGGCGTGTGCCTGAACGACACGCTGCTGCATGTCGCGCAGGACGATATGCCGTTTGGCGGCATCGGCCCATCCGGCATGGGCCATTACCACGGGCATGAAGGTTTCCTGACCTTCAGCAAGGCCAAAGGCGTATTGATCAAACAGCGCTTCAACGCGGCCAAATTGATCTACCCGCCGTACGGCAAATCGATTCAGAAACTGATCCAGAAGCTGTTTATTCGCTAACGTTCGTCATCGCCGGGTAATAACAACAATGCACCCAAGCCTGACCGAAACACCTGCGCTGTCACGCCGTGGCCTGCTGAAATTCAGCCTCGGTGCCACGGCGTTCCTCGCCACCGCCGGCCTTGGCGCCAGCCTCAGTGGTTGTTCCTCCAGCATCGCGGCCAACGGTTTCATCACCTTGCGCGATGGCGACCTGCTGTTTCTGCGCGCGCTGATTCCAGTGATGCTCGACGGCGCCGTGGCCGCCGAGAAAATGCCCGGTGCTGTCGACGGCACGCTCAAGTCGCTGGACTACAGCCTCGATCACCTGTCGCCGGAAATGCTCAAACTCACCCGGCAACTGTTCGATGTGCTGGGCATGGCCGTGACGCGCGGGCCGCTCACCGGCATCTGGGGCAGCTGGGAAAATGCCAGTGCCGAGGCGATGCGCAACTTCCTTGAGCGCTGGGAGAACAGTTCATTGCGTCTGTTGCGCATGGGGCATAGCTCGTTGCAGCAGATGGTGATGATGGCTTGGTACACCCGCGCCGAATCCTGGGCGCATTGCGGTTATCCCGGCCCGCCTACCGTCTGAAATTGAGGCGCGACCTTCGCGAGCAAGCTTTGCTCCTACAGGATTTGCGTTAAGCCCGTAGGAGTAAAGCTTGCACGCGAAGGGGCCAGCGGCCACACCCTGCATCCAAAATAATAAAGAGAATCTGACCGATGCCCGTACCCGACCCGTTCCGCGAAGGCCTCGCCCGAGGCTGGAAAGCCTACAACGGCGCACAACTGAGCGACGACCTGACCCTGGAAGCCGACGTCGCGATCATCGGCAGCGGTGCCGGTGGCGGCACCACCGCGGAAATCCTCAGCGCCGCCGGTTACAAAGTCCTGCTGATCGAAGAAGGCCCGCTGAAAACCAGCTCCGACTTCAAGATGCTTGAAGATCAGGCCTACAGCAGCCTTTATCAGGAAGGCATCGGCCGCATGAGCAAGGACGGCGCGATCACCATCCTGCAGGGTCGCGCGGTCGGCGGCACGACGTTGATCAACTGGACATCGAGCTTTCGCACGCCCGAACCGACCCTCGAACACTGGGCCCGGGAACATAACGTCAAGGGCCACAGCGTCGCCGAGATGGCGCCGTGGTTCGAGAAAATGGAACAGCGCCTCGGCGTCGCGCCGTGGCTAGTGCCGCCCAACGCCAACAACGACGTGATCCGCAAAGGCTGCGAGCAACTCGGCTACAGCTGGCACGTGATCCCGCGCAACGTACGCGGCTGCTGGAATCTGGGCTACTGCGGCATGGGCTGTCCGACCAACGCCAAGCAATCGATGATGGTCACTACCATTCCCGCGACATTGGAAAAGGGCGGTGAACTGCTCTATCTGGCCCGCGCTGACAAACTGCTGATCAACGGCGACAAAGTCACCGGCCTGCACTGCGTGGCGATGGACGAGCGCTGCGTCGAACCGACCGGGCGCACCATCACGGTCATGGCGCGGCATTACGTGCTGGCTGGCGGCGGCATCAACAGCCCGGCGTTGCTACTGCGCTCCGATGCGCCGGATCCGCACAAGAATGTCGGCAAGCGTACATTTCTGCATCCGGTGAACATGTCCGCCGCGCGCTTCGACGAGGTGGTCAATCCGTTCTACGGAGCGCCGCAGTCGATCTACTCCGACCATTTTCAGTGGAAGGACGGCACCACCGGGCCGATGGCGTTCAAACTCGAAGTGCCGCCGCTGCACCCGGCACTGGCGGCGACGTTGCTCGGTGGTTTCGGCCAGGAGAACGCGCAGCACATGGCCGATCTGCCGCACACCCACGCCATGCTCGCCTTGCTGCGTGACGGTTTTCACCCGGACAGCAGCGGCGGCGCCGTGGAATTGCGCGGTGACGGCTCGCCGGTGCTCGACTACCCGGTGTCGCCGTACGCTTGGGAAGGTTTGCGCAAAGCCTTTCACGTCATGGCGGAAATCCAGTTCGCCGGCGGCGCGAAGTCGGTGATGCCGATGCACGCCGACGCCCGTTACGTGAACAGCCTGGCCGAAGCGCGCACGCTGATCGATGGCCTGAGCCTTGAGCTGTACCGCACGCGCCTTGGCAGCGCCCACGTCATGGGTGGCTGCGCGATGGGTGAAGACCCGAAAACCGCCGTCACCGACAGCCTCGGCCGTCATCATCAACTGGGTAATCTGTCGATTCACGACGGCTCGCTCTTCCCCACCAGCATTGGCGCCAACCCGCAGCTGTCGGTGTACGGCCTGACCGCGCAACTGGCGACGGCCCTCGCCGAGCGGCTGAAAAATCCATGAAAAAGCGGATAATTGCCCTCGTCTATAGTGCTTTCTTACCCAACAGGCGACTTGGCCGACCGGGACGGCTGCGATACCATCCGACTCCCCAACGGACTCCCGCCAGGACGACGCGATGAACCGAGTGTTGTACCCAGGTACCTTCGACCCTATTACCAAGGGCCATGGCGATCTGGTCGAACGCGCCTCGCGCCTGTTCGATCACGTGATTATTGCGGTCGCTGCCAGCCCGAAGAAAAATCCGCTGTTCCCACTGGAACAACGGGTTGAACTGGCTCGCGAGGTCACCAGCCATCTGCCGAACGTGGAAGTGGTCGGTTTCTCGACGCTGCTTGCGCATTTCGCCAAAGAGCAAAACGCCAACGTGTTCCTGCGTGGTTTGCGTGCGGTGTCGGACTTCGAATACGAATTTCAGCTGGCCAACATGAATCGCCAGTTGGCGCCGGATGTCGAGAGCCTGTTTCTCACCCCGTCCGAGCGTTATTCGTTCATTTCGTCGACGCTGGTGCGGGAAATTGCCGCGCTGGGCGGCGATATCAGCAAGTTCGTCCACCCCGCCGTGGCCGACGCCCTGACCCTACGCTTTAAAAAGTAGGAGCTGCCGAAGGCTGCGATCTTTGTTTTTTGATCGCAGCTATCAGTGCCCTTGATCGCACCCGCGTGCACTGCGCTCGCCAATGCGGCACAATTGCGCGCATTGATTTATAGCGCCCGGGCCTGCCGCCCCGGCTGGAGTTAGCATGTCCCTGATCATCACCGACGATTGCATCAACTGCGACGTCTGCGAACCCGAGTGCCCGAACGCCGCCATCTCCCAAGGCGAAGAGATCTACGTGATCGACCCGAACCTGTGCACCCAGTGCGTCGGCCACTACGACGAACCGCAATGCCAACAGGTCTGCCCGGTGGATTGCATCCCGCTGGACGAGGCGCATCCGGAGACTGAAGAGCAGTTGATGGAAAAGTACCGCCTGATCACCGGCAAGGCCTGAATCGCTAAAAAAATCGCAGCCTGCGGCAGCTCCTACACAGATCTCATGTAGGAGCTGCCGCAGGCTGCGATCTTTTCACTCGCGCTGCTCAACCCCCTCTCCCGTACACCCCAGACACCGCACAAACGCCGCCCTCGCCGGATCCACCACCAACGCCTGTCCCGCATCGCCCACCCCGCCACCCAACGCGGTAAACGGCAACGACACGACAAACACCCCCGCACCAATCACTGTCGCCACCACCAATAAAGGTCGGGCAATCAGCAAGTCGCCGATCATCGCGTAGGCCGGGGGATTCTGGATGGTGTAGCGCGGATCACCGCTGCCGCTCTGCGTGGCCTGAGCGGCCAGACTGGTACACAGCAGCAGGGTGACAAACAGGACTTGCAAGGATTTCATGGCACGATCCTTCGGGCTGAACAGTGAGACAACTCACTATAGACCGTAGGACTGTTTCAGCCGTTTGCCTCAGCTCTGACAGCGCGGGCAGAACACACTGGCGCGCTGGCCCAGTTTCACCTCACGCAAACCGGTGCCACAGACCTTGCAGTGTTCGTTTCCACGGCCATAAACAAACAGCTCCTGCTGGAAATAGCCCGGCTGCCCGTCGCCGCCGATGAAGTCACGCAACGTGGTGCCGCCGCGCTCGATGGCAGCAGCAAGGATGCGTTTGATCTCGATCGCCAACTTCAGATAACGCGCGCGGGAAATGCCGCCGGCCTCGCGACGCGGGTCAATCCCGGCAGCGAACAGCGCTTCGGTCGCGTAAATATTGCCGACGCCCACCACCACCGCGTTGTCCATGATGAACGGCTTGACCGCCATCGACCGCCCGCGCGATAGCTGGAACAGCCGCTCGCCGTCGAACAGATCGGTCAACGGCTCCGGCCCGAGACGAATCAGCAGCTCATGATTGAGCGGATCGTTACTCCAGAGCATCGCACCGAACCGGCGCGGATCGGTGTAGCGCAGCGCCAGACCCGATTCCAGCTCGATATCGACATGCTCATGCTTCAACGCCGGCAGGCCGACTTCGACCAGACGCAAATTCCCGGACATGCCCAAATGGCTGATCAACGTGCCGACTTCGGCGTTGATCAGCAGATACTTGGCCCGCCGTTCGACCAGCACGATGCGCTGCCCCGACAGGCGCACATCGAGGTCTTCCGGGATCGGCCAGCGCAGGCGCCGATCACGCACGATCACCCGGCTGACGCGCTGGCCTTCCAGATGCGGGGCAATGCCGCGGCGGGTGGTTTCGACTTCCGGCAATTCAGGCATGGTGTTCTCGAATCAATGCGCGCCGAGGTCGCGGATCGTTTGTTTGAGGGTTTCGAAGTCGTAATCCGACAGCCCTACGTAATCGAGTACCAGCGGCCCGACCGCGTTCCATTCGAAATCTTCGGTCTGATTGCCCAGCACGCGATACGAGGCGCAAATGTGCTCGGCCATCTTCAGGATCGCCAGCAGGTTTTTCAGCTGGCTGTTGCGCGACGATTCATCGCTGAAAATCGCCAAGGCATTGTGGTGATTGGCGATGGCAGCGCTGACGTGTTCCGGCAGACGCCACGACTTGGCGGTGTAGTAACCGACCACAGCATGGTTGGTGTTGAACTCGCTGTTTTCAGTGTCGACCACGCGGCATTCCGGGCTGGCGTTGGCGTAAGCCTTTTCCAGCACCGTCATGTAATTGGGGAAGCGCTGCAACATCAGCGGCACGCCGCAATCGTGGAACAGGCCCAAGGCGTAGGCCTCGTCACCGGCCTGGGTGCCGACGCGTTTGGCCAGGGTCAGGCACGTCATCGCCACATCCTGGGCGGTGTCCCAGAAACGGTTGAGGGTGACGATGGTGTCGTCGTTCATCTCGCCCTTGATCGACTGCGCATTGATCAGGTTGATGATCGAACGGCTGCCTAACAGGTTCACCGCACGCTGGATCGAGGTGATCTTGTTGCTCAAGCCGTAATACGGCGAGTTGACGATTTTCAGCAGCGAGCCGGACAAGCCAGGGTCCTGCGCGATCAGCTTGGCGATCACCTCCAGGTCCGGGTCGGGCATGTACTGCTCCATTTGCAGATCCACCATGATCTGCGGTTGCGCGGGCACACTGATGCCTTGCAGCGATTGTTGAATCTGTTCGGTGGTCAGCTCTTGGGACATAAGTACACACTCTGGGACAGGCGGCGATTCTAACCGCTGAAACTGGACGGGGACACACCAATGGGCACATCGGAGGAACTTTCATTCAAGCTCAGGCTTCGGATTTCGTAAGGCCCGACGGACAATTTCTGTCCGGTGCGGCAACAAATCCCCACAGACTCAGGAGCTTATCGATGGCCACCTCCCTCAACGGCAAGCGCGTCGCTTTTTTGGTAACCGATGGTTTCGAACAGGTTGAATTGACAGGTCCCAAGCAGGCGCTGGAGCAGGCTGGCGCGCAGGTCGACATCCTTTCGGCCGAGGCCGGCAAGGTCAAAGGCTGGAATCACGACAAACCGGCGGACGACTTCACCGTCGACCAGACTTTCCAGGCGGCGAGTATTGAGCAGTACGACGCCGTGGTGCTGCCCGGCGGCGTGCAGAACTCCGACACTATTCGTATCGATCAGGATGCCCAGCATCTGGTCAAGACCGGCGCCTCGGCCGGCAAACCGATCGCGGTGATCTGTCATGGCAGCTGGCTGTTGATTTCCGCCGGGCTGGTCAATGGCAAAACCATGACCAGCTATAAAACCGTCAAGGATGATCTGGTGAACGCTGGCGCGCACTGGGTGGACAAAGAAGTGGTCAAGGACGGCAACCTGATCAGCAGCCGGCAGCCGGATGATATTCCGGCGTTCAGCAAAGAGTTGATCGATACACTGTCTGCCTAGCTTTCAAGGCAGTCTTCGCGAGCAAGCCCACTTCCACATGGGAATGCTTTTCTCCTTTCACACTGATCTATTGTGGCGAGGGGATTTATCCCCGTTCGGCTGCGCAGCAGTCGCAAAACCTGACAGCGCGGTGTATCAGACATACCGTGTCAGATGGCCTTGGGACGGCTGCGCCGTCCAACGGGGATAAATCCCCTCGCTACAGATAAGTCCCCTAGCCACAGGTAAATCCCCCCACATTGGGAACGCACCACATGTCCATTTGCCGGCCAATCAGCCGGCCTGACGCGCTATACTCCCGCTCTTTTTTCCGGAGCGACGTCATGTCCCTGCCTAGCCTGCGCCTCAAAGCCAATGCCGACCGTCGCCTGCGCAACGGCCACTTGTGGGTCTACAGCAACGAAATCGATGTGGCCGCCACCCCATTGCACGGCTTCAAGGCCGGCGATCAGGCGATCCTCGAAGCCGCCGGCGGCAAAACGCTGGGCATCGTAGCGATGAGCCCGAACAACCTGATCTGCGCCCGTCTGGTGTCGCGCGACATCAAGCTGCAACTGGACAAATCGCTGCTGGTCCATCGCCTCAACGTGGCCCTGTCGCTGCGCGATCGCCTGTTCGACAAGCCGTTCTATCGTCTGGTTTACGGTGATTCCGACCTGTTGCCAGGCCTGGTGGTTGACCGTTTCGGCGACATCCTCGTCGTGCAGATCGCCTCGGCGACCATGGAAGCGCACAAAGACGACGTGATCGCGGCGCTGACCCAAGTGCTCAAGCCAAGCGGCATCCTGTTCAAGAACGACTCTGCGGCACGTGATGCCGAAGGCCTCAACCGCTACGTCGAAACCGTGTTTGGCCTGGTGCCGGAGTGGGTGGCGCTGGAAGAGAACGGCGTGAAATTCGAAGCCCCGGTCATCCAGGGTCAGAAAACCGGCTGGTTCTACGACCACCGCATGAACCGCGCACGCCTGGCGCCGTACGCCAAAGGCAAACGCGTTCTCGACCTTTATAGCTACATCGGTGGCTGGGGCGTGCAGGCTGCCGCTTTCGGCGCCAGTGAAGTGTTCTGCGTCGATGCGTCGGCTTTCGCCCTCGACGGCGTTGAGCGCAACGCTGCGCTGAACGGTTTCGCCGACAAGATGACCTGCATCGAAGGCGACGTCTTCGAAGCGCTGAAAGAGCTGAAAGCCAGCGAAGAACGCTTCGACGTGATCGTCGCCGACCCTCCAGCGTTCATCAAACGCAAGAAAGACATGAAAAACGGTGAAGGCGCCTACCGTCGACTGAACGAGCAAGCCATGCGCCTGCTCAACAAGGACGGCATCCTGGTCAGCGCTTCGTGCTCGATGCACCTGCCGGAAGATGATCTGCAGAACATCCTGCTGACCAGCGCCCGTCACCTGGATCGCAACATCCAGATGCTCGAACGCGGCGGTCAGGGCCCGGATCACCCGGTGCACCCGGCGATCCCCGAAACGCGCTACATCAAGAGCATCACCTGCCGCCTGCTGCCTAACAGCTGATAGCCGAGCAAAAGCGGGGAGCCCAAGGGCTCCCCGCTTGTTTTCGGGCGGTGCAAGGCCGTCGATTGCCATTCAGTTTTTTCTTTTCCTACAACTAACTTCCTGGCCGCGTGCAGGAAATTTCTCTGCGTCTTTAAAACAGAGGAAAACAACTTACAAACACAGGCTTGAAGCAAGGTTTGCTCCGACAAATTTACGGAATCTTCCTACTTAATCTCCGCTTGCCATTAATCAATTACAAACTATGATTAAGTTGTCACCACGAGGTGGCATTCAATCTCGATGAACAAGGAGTTCATACTATGAAAGCAATTACTCTGGAAACTAACAAAATCGCAAACCTGGCTTTTCTGGTTGCCCCTAAAGCCCGCTAAGTAAGTCAGGACGCTGGGGAGTGCCGGCACCCCAGCGTCCTTCAGACATCTCCAGAGTGAAGCATTGAACATGCACATCAATCCGTACTTATTCATATTGCCGCGCACGCCCGGATTAATAGTCTGGAATTACAAAGACCACCTCCAGCACGAACTGGATCTTGATTACTCTTGTAGACTTGCAAAACTTATCAACAACCCAAACTTGTTCAATCAAGACAATATAATAGACACCCAACTATTAAACGCAGGAATAATAACTACTTCAAAGATTGACAGCCCAGAATGGGGCTGGGATGAACTGTCGAAGATTTATCACATCGGCACACAAAACATTCCGTGCGAACAACCACCGCAGAATATCCAAGAGTGGTCCAGACAATACCTGAGCCACTGCAATGAAGTGCTGGCCAAACCGGCGCCCGCGACAGAGCGCCCGGCACAGAGCACGCAGCCGCGCATCGCGCTCCCGGCGTCCCGCGTGTTGACCGATGACAGCCTTGGCCACGCGCTGCGCGAGCGCAAAACCTGCCGTTCCTATACCGGTGAAGCGATCACATTGAATGATGTCGCCACCCTGCTCTATCTATCCCTCGGCTATTTACACGAGCGCGACGACGACCGCGACGACAGCATTGCCAACGGTCTCGACGCGCGTCGCAGCAGCCCCTCGGGTGGTGGACTGAATGCCTGCGAGGGCTTTGTTCTGGCACAGAACGTCAGCGGCCTGCAGCCCGGCGTCTATGCCTATCATCCGGCAGAACATGCCTTGAGCCTTATCAACCCACTGCCGGAGTCGGCGCTGGGCCTGCTGCTCGGCGGCCAACACTTCATCAACAACTTGCCGCTGGGGCTGTTCATCACCGCGCGCTTCGACAAACTCTGGTGGAAATACGAGCATTCCCGAGCCTATCGCATGGCATTCGTCGAAGCGGGCCATCTGTCGCAGTCCTTCCAACTGGTGGCCACCGCACTGGGCCTCGGAACCTGGCTGACCGGAGCGTTCTCGGATGATCAGGTCGAAACCTTGCTGAGCATCACTGGCAGCGCGGAACAACCGCTGTTCTTCGTCGGTTGTGGCGCCAGCGACGGTCAGGCGATGTGCCAGGAAATGCAGGATCTGTTGCAGCAGGCCCAAACATGAGCTCACAGATTCAGCAGCAGACCGAAGCCCCCGAGTCGTGGGCACACAAGTTCATTCTCAGCGACTGGAACAATCGCGCTTCGGTACGTTCCAGCCAACACGATTACCAACTGCCGCCGGATCTGGCGCAGCAACTGGAAACCCGCCACTGGTTTCCACCCGCCTTTCTTCCGTACCTCGCACACCCTGTCATCCAGGCTGCGGGCAGCGCAGTCACCCACAGCCTGGCGGCCAGGCATCTGGTGCACTTTCTCGACTACACCACACTGCTCGAACACCGCATCGTCAACCGGGCCGTCGAAACCATCGTCCACGGCGAGTTGCCCGCCTACGTGCCCTCGCGCATGAAAAACGCCGCCCTGCAGCTCTACACCGACGAGGGCTATCATGCGCTGTTTTCCCATCAACTCGCCGAACAGATCGCCCGCCTGCATGGCATCACCGATCGCCCGGCGATGCCGTTGCGCATCACTCGCTTGAACGCATTGATTGCACGCACCCCGGAAGGCAACCGCCCGCTGGCCTGGTTTCTGCTTGGATTCGTGTCGGAAACCATCATTGCCCGGGAGTTGCTCGACGTTTGCCGCGACAGTCTGGTATCCAGTGTGAGCGACATGCTGCGCGATCACCTCGCTGACGAGGCCCGTCACAGCCGCTATTTCGCCGAGGTGTTTCATTACCTCTGGCTGACCCTGAACAGCCGCCAGCGCATGTTCAGCGCAAAAATACTGTTGGAGGTCATCAGGATTTTTTTCGAGGTCGATGAGCAATGGCTGCAACAAAGTCTGCGCAGTGAGGCTATCGCCGACAGCGCTATCAGGGAAATTCTCGATGGTTTGATCAACGCCAAAGCCAGCCGTCAGCGCGCCAGAACGGGTGCAACCGCGACGCTCGATGCCCTGAGAAAAGCCGGATTTTTCGCACTCGCCCACAACCAGAAACTTTTTGCCAAGGCAGGATTGATCGATGGATGAAGGAAAATCTGTGGTAACCACCCGCCAACGGCGCGGAGCAGTCAGTCTGCTGCTGGCGATGGTGCTGCTGGGGGTATTTCCACTGGATGTCCTGCTGCCCTCGTTTCCGGCGCTGGCCGAACACTTCGGCAGCACCCCGGCGGATATCGCGCTGTCGATCAGTCTGTTCGCCGTGGGCATTTCCTTCGCTCAATTGCTGATCGGCCCCCTGTCCGATGTCATCGGGCGCAAGGGTTTGCTGCTGTTGGGCATGACGATTTCGATTCTCGGTGCCCTCGGTTGCGTGGCCACCAGCGATTACCGGCTGTTTCTGCTGTTCCGGCTCATGCAGGCCTTGGGTTGCGGCTGTTTCGTGCTGTCCCAGGCCCTCGTGCAGGATCTGTTCGAAGGCGAACAGCGTGATCGACTGCGTATCCTGATGGTCACGGCTTCGGGGCTGTTCATCTCGGTATCACCGCTGGCCGGCACGTTCCTGCAAGCCTGGCTTGGCTGGCGCGGCAGTTTTTGGGTGTTTGTCGCGCTGGCCGCCGTGGTGATGATCAAGGCCTGGGCGTTTCTGGACAACAGCCGTCCGGCCCACAGCGGCACACGCCTGGGTTTCACTCGGTCATATCGACGGGTACTGGGAAATTTCGAGTTTGTCGGTTACTGGCTGATCTCGGCCTTCGCCTTTGCCTGCCACTTCTCGTTCATCGTCATTTCACCGCTGATCTTCATGGACCAACTGCAATTGGCGCCCTATGACTTTTCGCTGATCCTGCTGGTTTACGGGGCCGCGTATGTGGTTGGCGGCATCGTCGCCACGCTACTCAGTCGCAGGATAACGCCCGGCCAGCAAATCATCGTCGGCTTGAGCCTGATCCTCTTGGCGGGACTGGCGATGCTCTACCTGTCCTCGAATTTTGCCCTGGCGCCGGCGACCGTGCTGATTCCGATGCTGATCTGCACCGCCGGCACCACCATTACTCGCCCGGCGGCGACGTCGAGGGCCATGGGCCTGTTCCCCGAGGCGGCCGGCACTTCAGCCTCGGCCGGTAGTACCCTCATCTTTATTTGCGGCGGGCTGATCAGCGCCTTGATCAGCTTGAGCACAGCCAACCTGCAATCGACACTGGGCTACAGCTTTATGCTGCTCAGCGGCGTGGCATTGATGCTCAACTGGCGTATCAGCCAGCGCGCCAGAGTCTGCGAGGCCAGCGCCATTGGCGGCGATTAGCCTGCCGGTCGTCACGTCGCACACACCGTCGGCGCTGGAACAACACTTTGCGCCATTCCCTCCAGACGCCAGCGGTGTAGAATCGCCTGATTCATCGCCATTCATCCCCCGGCGGGTTTATGAGCTCAGGCTGAGACCAGCGGCGATCCCGCAACGTCATCGGCAGCTTCCGGACACACGGCCATTTCTGAGTGTTCCAGACGTTAATAGAAGCTCACTCCCATTTAGTACCTGATTAGCCGCCCGGAGTGCTCCATGCCAGATTACCGCTCGAAAACATCCACCCACGGCCGCAACATGGCCGGCGCCCGCGCACTGTGGCGCGCCACCGGGATGAAAGATGACGACTTCAAAAAGCCGATCATCGCCATTGCCAACTCGTTTACCCAGTTCGTACCGGGCCACGTGCACCTGAAGGATCTGGGCCAACTGGTCGCCCGCGAAATCGAACGCGCCGGCGGTGTAGCGAAAGAATTCAACACCATCGCCGTGGATGACGGCATCGCCATGGGCCACGACGGCATGCTCTATTCGCTGCCGAGCCGCGAGATCATCGCCGACTCCGTCGAGTACATGGTCAACGCCCACTGCGCCGACGCCATCGTGTGCATTTCCAACTGCGACAAGATCACCCCGGGCATGCTGATGGCTGCGTTGCGCCTGAACATTCCGGTGATTTTCGTTTCCGGCGGCCCGATGGAAGCCGGCAAGACCAAACTCGCGTCCCACGGCCTCGACCTTGTCGACGCCATGGTGATCGCCGCCGACGAAAGCGCTTCTGACGAGAAAGTCGCCGAGTACGAGCGCAGCGCTTGTCCGACATGCGGTTCGTGCTCCGGCATGTTCACCGCCAACTCGATGAACTGCCTGACCGAAGCCCTCGGCCTTGCACTGCCGGGCAACGGTTCGACCCTCGCTACCCACAGCGACCGCGAACAGCTGTTCCTGCAGGCTGGCCGCACCATCGTCGAGCTGTGCAAGCGTTACTACGGCGAGAACGACGAGTCGGTATTGCCGCGCAACATCGCCAACTTCAAGGCGTTCGAGAACGCGATGATGCTCGACATCGCCATGGGCGGTTCGACCAACACCATCCTGCACTTGCTCGCTGCCGCCCAGGAAGCCGAAATCGATTTCGACCTGCGCGACATCGACCGTCTTTCGCGCACCGTTCCACAGCTGTGCAAAGTCGCGCCGAACATCCAGAAGTACCACATGGAAGACGTACACCGCGCCGGCGGCATTTTCAGCATCCTCGGTTCGCTGGCCCGTGGCGGTTTGCTGCACACCGACCTGCCGACCGTACACAGCCGCAGCATGGAAGAAGCCATCGCCAAGTGGGACATCACCCAGACCACCGATGAAGCGGTGCATCACTTCTTCAAGGCTGGCCCGGCCGGTATCCCGACGCAAACAGCGTTCAGCCAGTCGACCCGTTGGGAAACCCTGGATGACGACCGTGAAAACGGCTGCATCCGCAGCTTCGAGCATGCCTATTCGCAAGAAGGTGGTTTGGCTGTGCTGTACGGCAACATCGCGCTCGACGGCTGCGTGGTGAAAACCGCAGGCGTCGACGAGTCGATCCACGTATTCGAAGGCAACGCGAAGATCTTCGAGAGCCAGGACAGCGCCGTACGCGGCATCCTCGCTGACGAAGTGAAGGCTGGCGACATCGTCATCATTCGCTACGAAGGCCCGAAAGGCGGCCCGGGCATGCAGGAAATGCTCTACCCGACGTCGTACCTGAAATCCAAAGGCCTGGGCAAAGCCTGTGCGCTGCTCACCGACGGTCGTTTCTCCGGCGGTACTTCCGGTCTGTCCATCGGTCACGCTTCGCCAGAAGCTGCGGCCGGCGGCGCGATCGGCCTGGTGCAGGATGGCGACAAAGTGCTGATCGACATTCCGAACCGTTCGATCAACCTGTTGGTCAGCGACGAAGAACTGGCGGCACGCCGCGCCGAGCAGGACAAGAAAGGCTGGAAACCGGTCGAAATTCGTCCACGCAAAGTGACCACCGCCCTCAAGGCTTACGCCCTGCTGGCGACCAGCGCCGACAAAGGTGCTGTGCGTAACAAAGCGATGCTTGACGGGCTGTAAGCATCAAATCGCAGCAATAAAAATGCCCCGCCAAGTGCGGGGCTGATCATTCCCACGCTCTGCGTGGGAATGTCTCAAGGGACGCTCCGCGTCCAGTGACGCGAAGCGTCACGGGCTGCATTCCCACGCAGAGCGTGGGAACCATCAACCCGATCCCTGTAGGAGCTGCCGAAGGCTGCGATCTTTTGATTTTGCCCTTAAAACAAGATCAAAAGATCGCAGCCTTCGGTGGCTCCTACAGGGGATTTTGGGGGTTACTGGATTTCTTCAGGTTTGACGATCACCCAGTTCTTGTCCGCCGTCACCGGCAACCCTTCCTTCGCCTGCGCCGCTGCATGTTTGGCCATCATGCCGTTCAACTGCGTCATGTATTTGTCCTTGCGGTTGATCCACAAGTGAATCCCGCCCTTCGCCACGTCAACATCGTGGAACAGCATGTAACCGTCGCTGGTCGGCGTATCGCCACCGACCAACACCGGTTTTTTCCACTCATCAATGTAAGTAAGGATCGCCGCGTGCTTGCCGGCCATCCACGTTGCCGGGGTCCACAGGTACGGCGTCAACTCCAGGCCCAGGTTGGCCTTCTCGTCATATTTGCCGGCAGTGATCTGCTTGCGCGCGGTGGTCAGTTCGTTGGTCTCGCGGTTTTTCAGTAGCGTGGTCACGCCAATGACGTTCTGCGGTTTGACGTTGTAGCCGTACTTCGGATCCGCCGCGACCATGCGCACCAGTTCCTCGGAAGCGGCGGTCATCACGTAAACCTCGATGCCGTTCTCCATCAACTTGTTGTACAGCTCAACCTGACCGGTGAAGATTTTCGGCGGCTGCACGTCAAGGGTTTTGACCACATCACCTTCGTAATAAGTCGCCGGCACCGGTTTGCCCGAAGCCATCAGCTCATCGACGTAGCCTTTGAGTTCCTTGAGGGTGAAACCGGAGAACACCTGCGCCACCCACGGGTAGCAGACCATGTCGTCGACTTCGCAGAGACGATAGTAGTAACTGAACAGGCTTTCCTTGTGGTCGGCGGTGTCCTTGAACGGCATCAGTTTCAAGGAGGGGTCGAGTTTTTCGCGGGTAATCAGGCCCTTGTTCTCCATGAACGGCAACAAGGACTCTTCGAGGTCGTAGCGGTAACTGGTGTTGTCCATGTCAAACACCGCGTAGTTACCTTTGTTGGCGTTGGCCGCGATCATCGCGTCCAGCGCTTTGGCCTGATCGGCGGGCCAGTATTTCAGGTCGGTGGCGAAAGCCTGAGAAGCCAGGCCCATGCCCACAGCCAGTGCGACAGCCAGAAATTTCGGTGCGAACTTCATCGACGCTTTCTCCCTGATGTAAAAGCATCGACGCTAACAAATGTGTATGACAGTCCTCGTCTGTCAGCGACCGCCCACGCCGCTATTTGCGCCAGATGCATTGCCGAGAGCGACACGCGCTTATTCCAAAAACGACGGACACCCTAAGATTTCGGTATTAAATCATTGCAAATCAAGCTGTTAGGCTTGCCGGTTCGCAGCAGCCCCGGAAGGCTGTTGGCAAAGTCTTTCTGGAGTTCTCATGAACCTACCGTTGATTCTCAACCTGCTGGTGTTCCTCGCCCTGCTCTTCGGTCTGGCGCAAACCCGCCACACCACGTGGAGCCTGGCGAAAAAAGTCCTGCTCGCACTCGCGCTGGGCGTGGCCTTCGGCGTGGCGTTGCACACCGTTTACGGTGCCGGCAACCCGGTGCTGAAAACCTCAATCGGCTGGTTCGATCTGGTCGGCAACGGCTACGTGCAGTTGCTGCAAATGATCGTCATCCCGTTGGTGTTCGCCTCGATCCTCAGCGCCGTGGCGCGTCTGCACAACGCTTCGTCGCTGGGCAAGATCAGCTTCCTGACCATCGGCACCCTGCTGTTCACCACCGCGATTGCGGCGCTGATTGGTATCGGCCTGACCAACCTGTTCGGCCTCACCGCCGAGGGTCTGGTCGCCGGCACCCAGGAAATGGCTCGTCTGCAAACCATTCAGACCGACTACGCCGGCAAGGTCGCCGACCTGAATGTGCCGCAACTGCTGCTGTCGTTCATCCCGCAAAACCCGTTCGCCGACTTGGCGCGGGCCAAGCCGACGTCGATCATCAGCGTGGTGATTTTCGCGGCATTCCTCGGGGTTGCCGCGCTGCAGCTGCTCAAGGATGACGTCGAGAAAGGTCAGAAAGTGATCAACGCCATCGACACCCTGCAAGCCTGGGTGATGCGTCTGGTGCGTCTGGTGATGAAGCTGACCCCGTACGGCGTGCTGGCGCTGATGACCAAAGTGGTCGCCGGTTCCAACCTGCAGGACATCATCAAACTCGGCAGTTTCGTCGTGGTGTCGTACCTCGGTCTCGGCCTGATGTTTGTCGTGCACGGCTTGCTGGTGTCGGCCGCCGGGATCAATCCGCTGCGTTTCTTCCGCAAGATCTGGCCGGTGCTGACGTTCGCGTTCACCAGCCGTTCCAGCGCGGCGAGCATTCCGCTGAGCATTGAGGCGCAGACCCGTCGTTTGGGGATTCCGCAATCGGTGGCCAGTTTTGCTGCATCGTTCGGTGCGACCATCGGCCAGAACGGTTGCGCCGGTTTGTACCCGGCGATGTTGGCGGTAATGGTTGCGCCAACCGTGGGCATCAACCCGCTGGATCCGCTGTGGATCGCGACGCTGGTGGCGATTGTGACGCTGAGCTCGGCGGGTGTGGCCGGTGTCGGTGGCGGCGCGACGTTCGCGGCGCTGATCGTGCTGCCGGCGATGGGTTTGCCGGTGTCATTGGTGGCGTTGCTGATTTCGGTTGAACCGCTGATTGATATGGGGCGTACGGCGTTGAACGTGAGTGGTTCGATCACGGCGGGTGCGATTACCAGTCAGGTGATGCAGCAGACTGATAAAGAGTTGCTGGATGCCGATGAGCATGCGGAGCTGGCTCAGGCTTAACTGCAACACATACTTGTGGCGAGGGGATTTATCCCCGTTGGGTTGCGTAGCGACCCCATTATTTTGGGGCTGCTGCGCAACCCAACGGGGATAAATCCCCTCGCCACAATTTAGGCTTTCTCCCAAACCTCAAAGCTGTACGCGGGTTTATCGCCCTCAGCTGGATTCGGCACGTTCGACACCAGTTTCCACTGGTTCAAATCAAACTCCGGAAACCACGCATCCCCCTCCGGGCTCAACGCCACGCGCGTCAGATACAGACGATCCGCCTGCGCCAGCCCTTGCGCGTACAACTGCGCGCCGCCAATCAGCATCAACTCATCAACGCCCTGCCCTTTCGCCCATTCCTCGGCGCGAACCACTGCGGCTTCCAGCGACGGATAAACTTCCGCACCTTCGAGCACCAGATCGGCCTGACGGCTGACCACGATGTTCAAGCGCCCCGGCAATGGCCGACCGAGCGAATCCCAGGTCTTGCGACCCATGATGATCGGCTTGCCCAAGGTCGTGGCCTTGAAGTATTTGAAGTCCCCCGGCAGGTGCCAGGGCATGCTGTTGTCGACACCGATCACGCGGTTTTCACCGAGGGCTGCGATCAGGCTGAGGGGGAGTGATTTAGTCATGCCGGCGAGGATACCAGAGCCGCGCTTACCCCGATAAGCGCCACAGCGGTTATGCTCAGCGCTCAATTGAGCGACGGAATGGCGCGTGACTGAACTGACTCAACTGCAAAACCTCTGGCTGACCGAGACCGTGCGCCTGCGCGAAGAACACGCCGGCACCCTCGAAGATCTGGAAGCCAATCGTCTGGCGCGCACCGCTGGCGGCGATCTGCCGAGCCGCATTCAACGCCGGGCGTTATGGCTGGCCGAACGTGACGGGCTGACGGCCGCACTCAAACACTGGCTGCAAGGCGCGCGTCTGGCGCTGGTGTTGCTGATGATCTTCGCGGTACTGAGCGGCGCCGGTCTGGCCTTCGCCGCACTCGGCCAGACGCCGGTCAATGTGTTCTGGGCCTTGGGCAGCCTGCTCGGGCTGAACCTGATTCTGCTACTGAGCTGGTTGCTGGGCTTGATCTTCGCCGGCGAACACGGCGCCACCCTTGGACGATTGTGGCTGTGGCTCAGCGAAAAAATGGCCCGCGACGCCAAAGCCGCGCAACTGGTGCCGGCACTGTTACTAATGCTGCAACGCAAGAAACTCAATCGCTGGGCGCTCGGTACGCTGGTCAACGGCTTGTGGTTGCTGGCGATGCTCAGCGCATTGATTCTGCTGCTGACGCTGATGGCGACCCGGCGCTACGGCTTCGTCTGGGAAACCACGATTCTTAGCGCCGACACCTTTATCCATGTCACTCACGCACTCGGTTATCTGCCGTCGCTGCTCGGTTTCAATGTGCCAACCGTGGAGATGATCCGCGCCAGCGGCGACGGCGCGCTCGACATCGAAAGCGCTCGTCAGGCCTGGGCAACCTGGCTGGTCGGCGTGTTGGTGGTGTATGGCGTGCTGCCGCGACTGCTGCTGACGCTGTTGTGTTTCTGGCGCTGGAACAGCGGCAAAACCGCGCTGCGTCTGGACCTGAACCTGCCCGGCTACGCGCAATTGCGTGAACGCCTGATGCCGACCAGCGAACGCCTCGGCGTCAACGATCCGGAGCCTGCGCAACTGCATCGTGTCGAAAGCAGCGTTGGCGAATTCGCCAGCGAAGGCGCATTGCTGGTCGCCATCGAACTCGACGAACAACGCCCATGGCCGCCCGCGCTGCCGAAAAATGTCAGCAATGCTGGCATCCTCGACAGCCGCGAGTCACGGCACAAACTCCTCGAACAATTGAGCCGCTTTCCGCCAGCACGTCTGGCGATTGCCTGCGATCCACGGCGCTCGCCGGATCGTGGCAGCCTCGCGCTAATCGCCGAGCTGGCGCGCAGCGCTGGCGAAACCCGCGTGTGGCTGCTGCAAGCGCCGCCCGGCGAAGCGCTGGACGCCGAACGCCTCGGCGACTGGCACATAGCGCTGCAACAGCTTGATCTGGAGTTTGCCGATTGCGCGCCGTTGAACTGGCTGGAGACGGGTCATGACTGATGCCTGGAAAGCGCCGCTGAAACTCGCGGTGGTCGGCCACACCAACGTCGGTAAAACCTCGCTGCTGCGCACGTTGACCCGCGATGTCGGCTTCGGCGAAGTGTCTCATCGCCCAAGCACCACACGGCATGTCGAAGGCGCGCGGTTGTCAGTGGACGGCGAGCCGTTGCTCGACCTCTACGACACGCCGGGGCTGGAAGATGCCATCGCCCTGCTGGATTTTCTCGAACGCCTGGAACGCCCCGGCGAACGCCTCGATGGCCCGGCGCGACTGACGCGGTTTCTCGACGGCAGCGAGGCGCGCCAGCGCTTTGAGCAAGAAGCCAAAGTGCTGCGGCAATTGCTCGCTTCCGACGCCGGTTTGTATGTGATTGATGCCCGCGAACCGGTGTTGGCCAAATATCGTGATGAGTTGGAAGTCCTCGCCAGTTGTGGCAAACCGCTGCTGCCGGTGCTGAATTTTGTCAGCAGCGCCAACCATCGCGAGCCGGATTGGCGCGAGGCGCTGGCGCGGCTGGGGCTGCATGCGTTGGTGCGTTTCGACAGCGTGGCGCCGCCTGAAGATGGCGAGCGGCGGCTCTATGAAAGCCTTGCGCTGCTGCTGGAAAATGCCCGTCCGCAATTGGAACGGTTGATTGCTGATCAACAGGCTCAGCGCCTGGCGCGTCAGCAAAGTGCGGCGCGATTGATTGCTGAGTTATTGATCGACTGTGCGGCTTGTCGGCGCAGTGTTGTCAACGAAGCCGAGCAGGAACAGCAAGCCATCAGCGAACTGCGCAAGGCTGTCCGTCAGCGCGAGCAGAAGTGTGTTGAGGCGTTGCTCAAGCTGTATGCGTTTCGTCCGCAGGATGCGGCGGCGAGTGATTTGCCGTTGCTCGATGGGCGCTGGGGCGACGATTTGTTCAACCCGGAAACCTTGAAGCAACTTGGTGTGCGGGTGGGTGGCGGAATTGCTGCCGGTGCGGCGGCAGGGGCTGGTGTGGATTTGCTGGTTGGCGGGATTACCCTTGGCGCAGCGGCGTTGGCAGGAGCGATTGCCGGGGGTGCGCTGCAGACGGCGCGCAGTTATGGCAGTCGGTTGCTCGGCAAGATCAAAGGGCAGCGTGAGTTGACAGTGGATGACGGGGTGTTGCGGCTGTTGGCGTTGCGCCAGCGGCAGTTGGTGTTGGCGCTGGATCAGCGGGGGCATGCGGCGATGGATGCGGTTCAGGTCGCTACTCCGCAGGATAAAACCTGGCGTGAGGGCAAGTTGCCTGAGGCGCTGAACAAGGCGCGGGCGCATCCGCAGTGGTCGTCGTTGAATCCGCAGGCGAAGTTGAATCAGGCGGAAAGGCAGGAGCAGATTGAGGCGTTAGCCAAAGGGCTCTAGTGCCTGACCTGGCCCCATCGCTGGCAAGCCAGCTCCCACAGGGATCTCGGCTGATCACAAAAAATTGTATTCACCGAAAAACCTGTGGGAGCTGGCTTGCCAGCGATGGCAGCAACCCGGTTCCAAGACCTAAGCAGCCAACAATCGCGCCGCTTTCTCCTTCAATACGACCAAATCCATCACCGGCACCGCCATCTCCTTGGCCAACTCATCCCACTGGCGCATGCGCAGGCTGACGGCACACAACGGATCTCGCTCAAACTCATCCGCCTCAGCCTCCGTCATCACCCCGCCCTGATACTCCAGCGTCCGCCGACTCGCCTCACTCAACCGCTCGAAATACCCCGGCTCACGCAGCGTCAGATACCGCTTGGCCTGCACGTGATATTCCACTAGCCGCGCCAGCCGCTCGCTGAAACCGGCCTCGCGCAAATAATCCGCACCCAGCCGCTCATGGCTGACCACGCCATACCCGCCCATGTTCTCCGCGCCTTCGGCACACAAATGGCCGATGTCATGAAAGAACGCCGCCAGCACCACTTCATCATCAAAACCCTCGGCGATCGCCAGTTCAGCGGCCTGGGACATGTGCTCGATCTGTGACACCGGTTCGCCGATGTAATCGCTGGTGCCAAAACGCTCATACAGCGCGAATACATTGGCGACGGTTTGCTCGTGACCTGTCATCAAATTTCCTCCAACAACTGTGCAACGTTGCGTTCGGCCATCGCCGGGCCGACGCTCATGCCGACGCCGGTATGCATCAGCGCCACACTCAACCCCGGTGCCGGGCGCAGCAACGAAAACGGCCCCGCCCCCCGAGCACCATAGACGCCCTGCCAGCGCTCGACCACTTGCACTTTGCAGCCCAGGGTCTGCTCGGCCAGTTCGATCATCCAGTTGTCCACTTGCTCGGCGTTGAACGGTGAAGCGTCGCTGCCGTAATGGTGCGAGTCGCCGATGATCAGTTCGCCGTACGGCGTCGGGCTGATCAGCAGGTGAATGCCGTTGTCGTGCAGGTGCAGTTGTTCACGGAGGATCTGCGCCTGCACCGCCGCCGCTTCCGGCAGATCGGCGAAGGCGCCGTAGTGCACGCAACTGAGGCCGGTGAGCAAGGCGTGTTGCAGATTCAGATTGATCTGCGGTTTGGCTCGAAGCATTTGCAGGCGGCAGATTTGCGGGTCGAGCGCAGCGATCGGCTCGGTCAGCAGGGTTTGATAATCGTGGCCGGAGCAGACGATGATTTGCTTCGCGGTAAAGCTGCCGGCGGTGCTGTGCAGGTGACAGGGTTCGACGTCGCGCACCAGTGTGGAGAAGTGAAACTCGACGCCGAGGTCGCGGCGCAAGTAATCGATCAGCGCCGGGATCGCTTCGCGTGAGTACAACTGTTGATCGTCGATGCCGTGGAGGGCGGCGCGGTGATGGCTGAACTGGCCGTTGTAGAGATCGCGCAGGGCGGCGCCGCGCAGCAGTTGAATGTTGTAACCGTGTTCCACGGCGCGACCGTTGCAGAAGGCTTCGAGCAGATGTTCTTCGGCTTCAGTGCGGGCGAACAAATACGAACCATTGCGCTTGATTTGCAGGCCGGCGAGTTGCGCCCAGTCGCCCCAGATCTCGCGGCTGGCTTTGGCTAGCTCAAGCATTTGGCCTGGCGGCTGGCCGGTGACCAGGGCCTGGCCGAAGTTGCGCACCGAGGCGCCGAGGGGCGTGGCGGTGCGTTCGAAAACGGCGACCTTGAGGCCGCGTTTGGCGGCGGCGTAGGCGTGCGATAGGCCGAGAATGCCGGCGCCGACGATGAGCAGGTCTTTGTGTTGTGTCATATAGAGGTGCTCTGAATGAGAGGCCGTCATCGCTGGCAAGCCAGCTCCCACAGGTATCGAGGTGTTCACAAAATTCGTGTTCACCGCAAAACCCTGTGGGAGCTGGCTTGCCAGCGATGAGGCCCTGTCAGTCGATTAAGATCTTACTTGGCAGCCACTTTCTCGGACTTGCCGTCATAACGTTTGCGCCACTCGGTCAGGATCTCGTCGCGATTCTTCGAGGCCCAGGCAAAGTCGTTCTTGATCAGACGTTGCTCATAATCCGCCGGCAACTCGGTCTGCGGCTTGGCAATCCCCGGCTGCGCAAGAACCGCAAAGTTCTCCTTGTACAGATCCATCGCCTCAGCACTCGCCGAGAAGTCCGCCAGTTTCTTCGCCGCTTCTTCATGCGGTGTACCTTTGATCACCGCAGTCGCTTCGATCTCCCAGCCCAGACCTTCTTTCGGCAGGATGATGTCCAGTGGCGCGCCCTGACGCTTCAGCTGTACCGCCGGATATTCAAAGGAAATACCGATCGGGAACTCGCCCGCCGCCGCTAACTTGCAAGGCTTGGAACCGGAGTGAACGTACTGGCCGATGTTCTGGTGCAGACCGTCCATGTACGCCCAACCCTGCTTCTCGCCGAAGGTTTGCAGCCAAGCGCTGACGTCGAGAAAACCGGTGCCGGACGACGCCGGGTTGGGCATAACGATCTTGCCCTTGTACTCAGGTTTGGTCAGATCCTGCCAGCTCACCGGTTTGCTCAGGCCCTGCTTCTCGGCTTCGACAGTGTTGAAGCAAATGGTCGCGGCCCAGACGTCCATACCGACCCACGCTGGCGGGTTGGCGGCGTCGCGGTAGTTCGCGCCGATCTTGCCGAGATCCTTCGGCGCGTAGCTTTGCAGCATGCCTTGCTGGTCGAGGATCGCCAGGCTGGAAGCCGCCAGGCCCCACACCGCGTCAGCCTGTGGACGGGCCTTTTCGGCGAGCAGTTTCGCGGTGATGATCCCGGTGGAATCACGCACCCATTTGATCTCGACGTCCGGGTTAGCCTTTTCGAAGGCTTCTTTGTAGGACTTCAGTTGCTCGGCTTCGAGGGCGGTGTACACCGTCAACTCGGTTTTTGCCGCGAAGGCATTCAGGCTGAAAGTAGCGAGCACAGCAGCGGCCAGGGCCATAGGCTTGAACATGATCGTTTTCCTGTAATGAGTTGAACGGGGTTGGAATCAGCGACCGGGCGCGGTTTGCCGCCAGGCTTGAGAACGGCGCAGCAAGCCGCGCGAAGCCCACGCCAGCAGCAAGGACAAGCCCGCCGAGGTGAACAGAATCAGGGTCGACATCGCTGCCGCGCCGCCGACGTTGCCGGCGTCATCCATGTTCAGCACCGCCACCGCCGCGAGGATGGTGTCGGGGCTGTAGAGGAAGATCGCCGCCGACACCGTGGTCATCGCCGAGACGAACAGGTAGCGCACGATGTCGAGCAGCGCCGGCAGGCAGATCGGCACGGTGACGCGCAGGTAGTGGCGGTACAGCGGCGCCTTCAGCGACAGCGCAGCGGCTTCGAACTCGGCGTCGAGTTGGCGCAATGCAGTGGTCGCGGTCATTTGGGCGGTGGTCAGGTAGTGCGCAATGGTGCAGACGATCAGCAGCGTCATCGTCCCGTACAGCACATGCAGCGGGTTACCCGTGAGGTTGAAGAAGAAGACGTAGCCGAGACCGAGCACCAGCCCCGGCACCGCCATCGGCACAAAACTGAGCATGCGCAGCGCCAGGTTGAGGCCGCGCTGGTCGCGGGTTTTCTCCATCAGATAAGCGCCGGTAAAGATCAGCACGCTGCCGATCAGCGCCGTGCCCAGCGCCATTTTCAAACTGTTGCTGTAAGCCAGCCAGCCACCGCCGGCGGTCTCGTTGAACTGATAGTGGTTGAGCGACAGCGACAGGTTGTACGGCCAGAACTTCACCAGCGACGAAAACACCGCCATGCCGAGCACCAGAATCAACGCCGCGCTGATCAGCAAAACAATCGCCAGATAACAGCCATCGCGCAGTTTCGACGGCGCCGGTTTGAATACCTGCGCCCGACCGCTCATGGAGTCGCCGTGACGCCGACGCAGCCAGGCATCGACACCGAAGCTGAACAGCGCCGGCAGCAACAGCACCATGCCGATCAATGCGCCGCGACCGAATTGTTGCTGGCCGACCACAGCTTTGTAGGCTTCCAGCGCCAGCACTTGATAGTCGCCACCGACCACCACCGGCACACCGAAATCGGTGATGGTCAGGGTGAACACCAGACAGAACGCGGCGAACACAGCCTGACGCGTCGCCGGCCAAGTGATGCTGCGAAACGCCTTGGCCGAACTGGCGCCCATGCTCGACGCGGCATCGAACAGCCGCGCATCGGCCAGCGACAATGCCGAGAGCAAAATCATCAGCGCATGCGGGAAGGTGTAAATCACCTCGCCCAGCACAATCCCCCAGAACCCATAAATGTTGTCCGAGAGCAGCCCGCGCAACATGCCTTGGTTGCCGAACAGATAAACCAGTGCAATCCCCGGCAGCATCGACGGCGCCATCAGCGGCAACAGGGAAATCCCGCGCCAGATGCCCTTCGCCGGAATCATCGTGCGTTGCAGCGCGTAGGCAAACAGATAGGCCAGCGGTACGACGATGGCCGCAACGCTGAGGGACACTTTCAGGCTGTTGCCGAGCAGCCAGTGGAAATTCTCGCTGCTCACCATCTCCTTCGCCGCGATCCAGCCACCGCCCTGCCCGGCCTCATTACTAAAGCCACGCCAGAAGATCGCCAGCAACGGCAGCAACACCGCGACGCCGAGCAACAGCAGCAAGAGGACTTTACCGCCGACGACAAAAATGCGATCGCCGATCTCCGCTTTCGAGGACTGTCGCACCTGCTTGTGCGGTAGCGGCAGCGCGAGGTTGCTGTTCATCAGGCAAACACCTGCAGGCTGCGCGGCGGCAAGGCGACCATGATTTGCTGGGCGCCGAGGCGCGGCATGGCTTCCGGCGCGAGTTCGGCGAGCAAGGCGTGGCCCGGCAGTTGATCGAGTTCGAAGCTCATGCGACAGCGGTTGCCGAGGAAGGTGATTTCGCGGACTTTGGCCGGGAACAGGTTCTCTTCGTGCACCGGCGGGTTGACGTTGATCGCTTCCGGGCGGCAGAACAGTCGGCCCGAGGCGCGCTGAACGCTGCCGTCGCTGAGGCGCAGGTTCATCCCGCCGACCTGAGCGTGACTGTCGCTGCTGCGCTGGAACGGCAGCCAGTTGCCTTGGCCGACGAACTCGGCCACGAACGGTGTGGCCGGGCGGTTGTAGATTTCCTGCGGGGTGGCGTATTGCTCGACGCGGCCGTTGTTCATCACCGCGATACGGTCGGCCATCAGCATGGCTTCGTCCTGATTGTGCGTGACCATCAGGGTGGTGATGCCGAGGTTGCGTTGCAGTTGGCGCAGTTCGGTACACAGATGCTCGCGGACGCGGGCGTCGAGGGCGGACATCGGTTCATCAAGCAACAACAGCGACGGTGCTGGTGCCAAGGCCCGAGCCAGAGCAACGCGCTGTTGTTGGCCGCCGGACAATTGGCCGGGGTATTTTTTCTCGCTGCCGATGAGGCCGACCAGTTCCAGCATCTGGCCGACGCGGCGGCGCACTTCGTCGCGACCGCTGCCGGCGAGGCCGTAGGCAATGTTCGCTTCGACGGTCAGGTTGGGGAACAACGCGTAGGACTGGAACAGAATCCCGTAGTCGCGGGCTTGCGGGGCGAGGTGCGAGACGTCGCGATCGCCGAGGTAAAGTTCGCCGCTGTCCTGCTTCTCCAGACCGGCGATGCAGCGCAGCAACGTGGTCTTGCCGCAGCCCGATGGGCCGAGCAGGCACACCAGTTCACCGGCGGCGACGTCGAGGGAGACGTTATCCAGCGCGGTGAAAGCGCCGAAGCGTTTCTGCACGCCGCGCACTTTCATCGGCGCACCGGGGTTGGTCAGGGCAGTTGCGATGGCAGGATTCATGGACAGACCTCATCAAGCAGATGGGGCCAATCCTAGAGTTGTAATGCGTCCGTCATGTGGCAACGAGGCAAAAACGACCGATAGTGGTATTCGGGGATTTTGGTTCAGAGGATTCAGATCATGGGTTGTTTGATCTGGCCTCATCGCTGGCAAGCCAGCTCCCACAGGTATTTCTGGTGCTCACAAAATCTGCATTCACTGAAGATCCTTGTGGGAGCTGGCTTGCCAGCGATGAGGCCAGCACAGGCACTGAAGATCTCAGGCCGGGGACATTTCCTGCGCCAACCCAAGGAACGCCGCAGGCAACCGCGCGCCCTTGCGCTCTTTCAGGCAATACAGATACTCAGGAATCTGCGGCGCATTCTCGATCGTCAGCACGCGCAACTGCGGATCATGCGGCACTTCCTGCCGGGCAATGATGCTGATGCCGATATTGCGCAACACCGCCTCACGAATCGACTCACGGCTGCCAATCTCCAGCAACGGCCCGAAACTCACCCCGGCACTCGCCAGCAACTCTTCGGTCAACCGCCGCGTGGTCGAGCCCGACTCACGCATCAACAACGTATGCCCGGCCAGCGCACTCAACGCCACATGTTCCTGCACAGCCAGCGGATGATTGCGATGCACCGCCAACACCAGCGGATCAGTACCGAGTACCCGACGAATCAACCGCGCGTCATCCAGCAATTGCGACGACGCGGCGATGTCCACCCGGTAATCCTCCAGCGCTTCCAGCACCTGCTGCGAGTTGCCGATTTCTACCGACACTTCCACCTGCGGCAATCGCTCGCGAAAGGTCTTCACCAGATCAAGAATGTAATACGGCGCAGTAGCGGCGATGCGCAAAGTGCCCTGCACCTGACCGCTGTTACGCAGGAAAAACTCGATGTCGGCCTCCTGCTGCAAAAGCGTCTTGACCATCGGCAGCAACCGCGCGCCTTCGTCACTGACGCTCAACCGTCGACCACCGCGATAAAACAGCTCCACCGAATACTGACTTTCCAGATTGCGAATCTGCGTGGTCACGGTCGGTTGGCTGAGGCCGAGTTTTTTCGCCGCCAGCGTGATGCTGCCCAGGCGGGCGACCATGTAAAACGCTTTCAACTCGGCACTCAGCACAACCATTCCTCATCTATTTGCGCAACAGGCGCAAACCGTTGAACACCACCAACAGGCTCACGCCCATGTCGGCGAACACCGCCATCCACATGGTGGCGAGCCCGGCGAAGGTTACCGCAAGAAAGATCGCCTTGATCACCAGCGCCAGCGCGATGTTCTGTTTCAGGATGCTGGCGGTGTTGCGCGACAGGCTGATGAACGCCGGGATCTTGCGCAGATCGTCGTCCATCAGGGCGACATCGGCGGTTTCGATCGCCGTGTCGGTACCGGCCGCCGCCATGGCGAAACCGATCTCGGCGCGGGCCAGTGCCGGCGCATCGTTGATGCCGTCGCCGACCATGCCCACACGATGGCCCTGCTTGTACAGATCTTCAATGGCTTGCAGTTTGTCGGTTGGCAGCAAATCACCGCGAGCCTCGTCGATGCCGACCTGCGCGGCAATCGCTTGGGCGGTGTGGACGTTGTCGCCAGTGAGCATCAGGGTTTTCACCCCGAGTTCATGCAACTGACGGATCGCTTCGCGGCTGGTTTCCTTGACGGTATCGGCCACGGCGAACAGCGCCAGCGGGCCGGAACTGTCGAGCAGCAGCACCACGGATTTGCCCTGTTTCTCCAGCGCGAAGAGTTTTTCTTCCAGCGCTGGCGAGCACAGGCCGAGTTCTTCGACCAGACGATGGTTGCCCAAATGATAGGTCTGGCCGTTGATTTCGCCTTTGACGCCCCGCCCGCCCAGCGCTTCGAAGTTATCCACAATCAGCGCGGCAAAGTTTTTATCCACAGCGGCGTTGGCGATGGCCAGCGACACCGGATGGTCGGAACGTCCGGCCAAGGCAGCGGCGATTGCCGGTGCCGTGGCATCGGCGGTCGCGTCGAGGGACAGGTAATCGGTCTGCACCGGTTTGCCGTGGGTGATCGTGCCGGTTTTATCCAGCGCCAGATAGTCGAGCTTGAAACCGCCCTCCAGGTACACACCGCCCTTGACCAGAATGCCTTTGCGCGCCGCTGCCGCGAGGCCGCTGACGATGGTCACCGGGGTGGAAATCACCAGTGCGCATGGGCACGCGACCACCAGCAACACCAGCGCGCGGTAGATCCAGTCGAACCACACGGCGCCCATGAACAGCGGCGGAATGATCGCCACGGCCAAGGCAAACACGAACACCACGGGCGTGTAGATTTTCGAGAATTGATCGACGAAGCGCTGGGTAGGCGCACGTGCGCCTTGAGCCTGTTCAACCGCATGGATGATGCGCGCCAGGGTCGAGTTGTTCGCCGCTGCGGTCACCGCGTATTCCAGCGAACCAGCCTGATTGATGGTGCCTGCGAAGACTTTGTCGCCGACGGTTTTTTCGACCGGCAGGCTTTCGCCGGTGATCGGTGCCTGGTCGATGGTCGAACTGCCGCTGACCACTTCGCCGTCCAGCGCAATGCGCTCGCCCGGCTTCACCCGCACGCGGGCGCCGAGTTCGACGCTTTTTACCTCCTGTTCAATCCACGAACCGTCAGCCTGCAACACCGTGGCTTGCTCTGGCGTCATCTGCATCAGGCCGCTGATCGCATTGCGCGCACGGTCCAGCGAGCGCGCTTCGATCAGCTCGGCGACGGTGAACAGGAACATCACCATCGCCGCTTCCGGCCACTGGCCGATGAGGATGGCACCGGTCACGGCGATGCTCATCAGCGCGTTGATGTTGAGGTTGCGATTCTTCAGGGCGATCCAGCCCTTTTTATAAGTGGTCAGGCCACCGCTGAGGATCGACACCAGCGCGATGATCGCCACCACCCAGGTGGGCGCGGCGTTGGTGAAATGAATGACTTCGGCGGCGAGTGCACCGACGCCGGACAGCGCCAGCGGCCACCAGTGTTTTTTCACCGGCGCCGGGGCTGGCGAATCGACGCCCGCCTCCAGCGGTTCGGCGTGCATGCCGAGGGATTTGATCGCTTCGGTGATCGGCTCGGTACCCGGCAAATTGTGGGTCACGCCGAGTACGCGGTTGATCAGATTGAATTCGAGCTGCTGCACACCGGCGAGTTTGCCGAGCTTGTTCTGGATCAGCGTCTGCTCGGTCGGGCAGTCCATCGCCTCGATGCGGAAACTGCTCAGCCGCGCATCGGCGGTAGTCTTTTCGCTCAGTTGCACCAGTGCAGGCGCAGCCGCTGTCGACGAGCAGCAAGAATCTCCGCCATGGGCATGCTTATGCACAGGCTGCAATTTATGACTGTGATCGTGGCCGTCGCCGGGCTTGTGGGTGTGCTGGGAATCGCTCATTGGTCGCGTCCATGAAGGTGCCTGTTGCCAAGTAAAGACCCTGTAGCCACTATAGGGTCAAGCACCCTTTTGGAGATTGCCGTCATGAAGATCGGAGAACTGGCCAAACTCACCGACTGCGCCGTGGAAACCATCCGCTACTACGAGCGCGAAAACCTCCTGCCGGAGCCGGCCCGCAGCGACGGCAACTACCGCGTCTACACCCAGGCCCACGCCGAACGCCTGACCTTCATCCGCAACTGCCGCACCCTCGACATGACCCTCGAAGAAATCCGCAGCCTGCTGGCCATGCGTGACAGCCCGCAGGATCAGTGTGAAAGCGTGAATATGCTGATCGACGAACACATTCAGCATGTGAAGGCTCGGATTGATGGGTTATTGGCGTTGCAGACACAACTGCTCGACCTGCGCCAACGCTGTGGCGAAAGGCCGATGGCGGAGCAATGCGGGATTTTGCAGCGGCTGGAGGTCAGCGGCGGAGTCGTCGCCACCGAAGTCGAACACTCCCACGTAGGCCGCAGCCACGGCCATTGAGCCCAAAACAAAACCAAATGTAGGAGCTGCCGCAGGCTGCGATCTTTTGATCTTATAAACAGCAAGATCAAAAGATCGCAGCCTGCG